>CAZSWW010000032.1:0-10516 GCA_964611265.1 uncultured Sulfurimonas sp.
CTGCAAAGATAGCAACAAAAGCACCAAGAGATGCGATAAATAAACCAACATTAGGTATAAGTGAATATAACTCATTTGAACGAACTACTAAGTAAACACCAGCAGTTACCATAGTCGCAGCATGGATAAGTGCAGAAACTGGAGTTGGACCCTCCATCGCATCTGCTAACCATGTATGAAGTGGAAACTGTGCTGATTTACCCATAGCACCTATAAATAAGAAGATACCAATAGTAGTTAAAATATCTGTATCTAAATGTTTCATAGCTTCAAAAGATTCAGCATACTGAAGTGTACCTGTGTTCCAATAGATTAAAAATATACCAATTAGCATACCAAGGTCAGCAATACGATTCATAATGAAAGCTTCATTAGCTGCCCAAGTAGCACTCTCTTTATGATACCAAAAACCGATTAATGCCCATGAACAAACACCAACACCTTCCCAACCTATGAAAAGACCAGCAAAGTTATCACTCATAACAAGAATCATCATTGAGAAAACGAAAGCTGATAACCAAGCAAAGAAACGGTTAAATGCTTTGTCATGACTCATATAACCAATAGCATAAACATGAACAACAGTTGAAACAATAGTTACAACCATCATCATAGTTACAGTTATCTGATCAACATTAAAACCAAATGGTATATAAAGATTACCAGTATGCATCCATGTCATCATCTCAACTTGAACATTTTGCCCAGTTGAAAGTACATGAACGAGCAATATAGTACTTGCGATTAAAGATACACCAAGCATTATACTTGGTACAATTCCAGCGATTAATGTTTTAGGAGATGCACCGAAAAAAGCAGCAAACATTGAACCAACAAATGGTGCAAAAAGTGCTGTATATAAAAATAATTCCATAATATCCCTACCCTTTCATACTTGACATTGTGTCTAAGTCGATACTGCTGTGACGCTTGTGCCATACAATCAATAAACCTAAACCTACAGCTACCTCTGATGCAGCAATAGCGATTACAAAAAATGCAAACATTTGACCAGTTAAATCACCATAATAATGTGAGATAGCTGCAAAAGCAATATTTACAGAGTTTAACAAAATCTCAGTTGAGAAAAACAATAAAAGAAGATTCTTTCTTCTCATAACACCAACTAATCCTATAGCAAAAAGGATAGTTGAAAGAACAAGATAATGGCTTAATCCAATCTCCATCATGAAAGCTCCTTCTTATTTTTGTCTTCATCTATATCTCTAATCTCTGCTTCATTCATAAGAGTAAGAGATAGATCCATTTTTTTACCAGCTAAAACAATACCAGCAATCATAGCAACAAGTAACATAACTGCAGCTACTTCAAAAGGTATAAGGTACTTAGTAAATAAAACCATACCAACTTCTTGAGTATTTCCAATACCCTCAACTGCTGGATAAAGTGCAACGATATTATCACTTACAATAGGAGCAGCAAATATAAGAACAACTAAAACAGCAGCTAAAGTTGAAAGTCCAACTATAATAAACTTGTTTCCTTGTTTCTCTTTAACATCTCTAGTTGTATCAAAAAACATCATACCAAAAGCATAAAGTGCCATAACAGCACCAGTATAAACGATTATCTGAACCGCACCCAAAAAGTCAGCACCAAGTATAAAGAAAAATGCTGATATAAAAATCATCCCTGCTGCTAGTGCAGTTAGGGCATATAACGCTTGCTGAGTTGTAACTACAATGTAAAACATCGAGATAGTTAAAAAAGCAAACAGATAAAAAGCGATAGCTTCAAACATTCATAACTCCTTAATAAGCTAGAGGTGTTTTCTTAACACGCTCATCTTCATGTGGTGTGATAGCACCAAAACCTTCAAACTCTTTTTGCCCACCTGCAAGCATAGTATCAAGAGGTGTAAGCATTGCATCATAATCAACAAAGTGTTCTCTTTGATCAGATGCATTTTCATACTCACCACCATGAGTAATAGCTAACTCAGGACAAACTTCTGCACAATAACCACAGAAGATACAACGACCAAGGTTGATAGTGTATTCACTAACCTCTTTACGAGAATTTTCATCTATCTTAGTATCTATCTTGATACAATTAGAGATACAAATCTTTTCACAAAGACCACAACCGATACATCTTTCAGTATCAGATTCCCATAATCTTTTCATCTGATGAATAGCACGGTAACGAGGACCTATTGGCATCTTCTCTTCAGGGTACTGAACAGTATGGATGTCAAACTTAATCATCTCTCTCATAACTACCCAAAGACCAACAAAAAGTTCACCTCTGAAAGTTCTGTCTATAACTCTTTTAAACTTACCCCAACCAGTAGTTGGGTAATCAGCGATATCACATTTGTAATAATCACCCTCTGTAACATTTCTGTTATTAAATTCTTCCATTTTCATCCATATCCCCCTTACATCATTACGATACCAGTGATTACAACATTAATCACTGCTATTGGCATAAGTACTTTCCAACATAACCACATTAATTGGTCAGGTCTAACATCTGGCCATGCAGCTCTTGTCCATAAGAAGAAAAAGAAGAAGAATGCCATTTTACCAAGTAATGCAAATGCACCAAGAACACTACCATCTCCAAAACCACCTAAGAAAAGTAATGGGATTACAAAAGAGATAAAGAACATATTTGCATACTCACCGATGAAGAAAAGACCCCATCTCATACCAGAATACTCAGTACCAAAACCATCAATAAATTCATGGTCATTTGCGATAAGGTGAAATGGTGTACGACCAGTTTCAGCAAATGCAGCTATCCAAAAAAGTATAAATGCAACTGGTTGAGACCATACAATCCAACCATTATCAAGTTGATAGTTATTAAAGTCAATTAAAGATAATGAACCAACCATCATAATTGGAGCTAAAATTGCAAGACCAGTAACAACCTCATAAGAGATAAATACAGCAGCAGCACGAGCAGCAGATATAAGTGAATACTTATTTGCAGATGCCATACCACCAAGAAGTGGACCATAAAGTCCAATAGCCATAACACCTAAGATATATAAGATACCAACATTTATATCTGAAACTATCGGATGAACTGTATAACCAAATATCTCAAATTCTGGTAAAAAAGGTATAGCAGCTGCTGCCATAAAAGCAGTAGCAGCTGTTATAACTGGTGCGATTTTAAAGATACGAGCAACAACACCTGTTGGGATAATATCCTCTTTTGTAAAAAGTTTTACACCATCTGCTGCAACTTGAAGTAAACCAAATGGTCCAACATACATAGGACCTAGTCTTCTTTGCATAAATGCAAGAATTTTTCTTTCAAAGTAAGTACCAATACCTGCTAATGCAGAGAACACTAGTAAAACTACAACGACTTTTATAACCGTTTCAATTAAATATGCTGTATCCATATATTACACCTTTTCTATTGAAGCTGTTGCAAAGCGATAATCACTAAACAGAACTTCTGAATTTATTTTAGAATCAAATGTAGGTAAACAAGCTATATTACCAGCGATTTTATTGTCACTTACAACTGTAACAACAAGTTCACCTTGCTCATTTTTAACCTTCACGCTATCTCCCTCGTTAAAGTCACTTTTACTTAAAAACTCTTCACTCATGTATAAGCCACTAACTTCATCAAGTTCAGTTGTTTTGTTTGTAAACTCACTAAACTGTCTTACAGGATTCACTAAGTAAATTATACTACCTTCTAACTTATCATCAGCATATTTTTCTACATCTTCATTATCATTAGTAGATACAGTTACATTATCTAGCAGATAACCTCTAACTTCTGTACCATCATTTTCATAATGATTTGGAAGATTATCAAATTTTTCAGCTTTAAAACCTGCTTTTGATGCTAGTTGAACAGTATAGTCAATAATATTTTCTGACTCTAAACCAAGTGCATTTGCAATATCATTTAACTCATATCCACCATAAGATAGTGCTGCATTAGTAGGATTTACTCTTTTGTTGATAGATGTTAATGTACCCTCTTGTTGATTAAGTGCTGGCATATCTAAATCACCATCACCTAAAGCTGAAAGTGTAAAGTTACCATTCGTGTTATAACCAACACTATAAGAACCTTTTTCATCATCTAATTCACAGATAAGTGCAACACCTAGTGTATTTGTAAGAGTTGGTATCATAGTAAGTTTGAAATCACTATATTTCTCAACAAGTGCTACTAAACGAGCTAGATTTTTAGAGTTTGGATGATTGTATAAATCTGCTCCAACTATTAGAGAATAAGAATCTTTCTTTTTAAGGTTTTTCTCTAAAGTTTCCATAAACTTAGCATCAGCTCCAACAATCTCTAAAAGTTTGTTATCATCAACTTCTACATCTTTAGAAACTTTTTTAGGAACCATTTTAGACTTTTCTACTTCTATCTCTTCCTCTTCACCTGTTTCTTCATTAACTTTCATCTCTTTAACTATCTCTATAACTTTTTCTTTTATAGTTTCAGTTACAGTTACCGTTTTTGTAGAATGAAATGATGCTAGATAATCAACTACATTTGATGGTAGTTTAGATTTGTCAGCAAATAGGTCAAGTATAAGATAAAGTACAGCTTCCTCTTGAAGTGGTGCATGAGTTACACTCATCATACCCTTAGCAAGTCCTTCAACAACTACATCTTTTACAGGGTGAAAATATATACCAGCACCTTTGTTTACAGTCATAGAGTTATTTAGTGAATATCTTGCATTTGGATTATCACTTTTTATAGCAGTACCAACAGAGATAACAAAGTTAGAGTTCATCGCCTCTTTTAAATCACTACCATAAAGAGCCGTTCCACTTACTTCACTATAGTTATTTAAGAACGATTGAAATGCTTTTGCTTCATTGTTTACAAGCTTCACACCAAGTTTTTCTTTTAGTCTTTGAAGTAGATAAGCCTCTTCATTTGTAATAGTTGAAGTAAACTCAATCGTATCTGCCTTTTTAAAAGCTTCAACTGCATTGTTAAATGCATCTTCATCTTTAGTAACACCAGCATTTTGATAATCAAATCCATATCTACCAGCACCACAAAGTGAAACATAATTCCACTCATTCATAACACGGTAGATTTTTTCCTCTGGATTTTCAATACTTGTAGCTTTTACATCATAAGTGATTTGACAACCAGCTGAACAATGACCACAAGTAGCAGGAATTTGTTTTAATTCCCAAGCATTTGATTTATACATAAAGTGAGTATCAACTAAAGCACCAACTGGACAAACAGCAGCACATTCCCCACATGAAGTACAATCAAGTACATCAGTACCATTTGTTAAACCTATAAGAGATTTGTTTAGCTTATTCCACATAGCATAAGCATCTTTTGGCATTGACTCTTTATACTCAGCATTTAGTGCATCTGCACCTCTTTTAATAGTTTTTAAAGAGTTATCCCCTATCATATCTTTACATACAGTAGTACATCTTTCACAAACTATACAAAGACCTGGATCGTAATGTATATGACCCCAATCATGAGATGGTCTATGAACATCTTTTATGGCATAGTTTTGAGAATCTACACCTATCTCTAAAGTATAGTTTTGAAGTTCACATTCACCTGATTGATCACAAACACCACATTGAAGAGGATGATTTACATCATAAACCTCCATAATTGCTCGTTTTTCTTTCTCAATATTTTCAGTTGAAGTTGTAATATTCATACCATCTTTAGACTTAGCATTACAAGCATATACCTGTTTACCATCAGCTTCAACAAGACAGATACGACAAGCTAAAGTCGGAGAACATCTTGTTAAATAACAAATCGCAGGGATAAAAATGTCATTTGCACGAGCAGCATTGAGTATAAACTCACCCTCTTGTGTTTGAACCTCTTTCCCATCAATGTTTATAGTAATATCTTTACCCATTTATCACCTCTATTTTAACTTGATTGTATCTATAGTTTGAAGTTTTAGCATCCATATCAAAGACAGGGTTATATGCTATTGTACCTTTCATATGTATATCTACTTGAAACTGTCTTGTATATTCAACACCATTGACACTAAATTTTACTTTTTCACCAGATTTTATCTTAGCTGCAGTAGCAAACTGTTTAGAACCAATTAAGTCAAGTTTGCTATTAAGTTGTTTACAATCTTTTGTAAAAGCACTAAATTGATTTAACGGATTTCGTGCATACACAACACTACCATTATATTCACCCAAATCAGCTACTTCTTCGATTTTAACACTATTAGAATTAGCTTTAGAAGCTATTTTATAACCTCTAAAAGCATTACCACTATTGTCATAGTAGTTGTCTAAATCATCAAATTCTATATTTTCAAAACCTAGTTTTGAAGTATAGTCGATAGTATTTTTAGCTTTTAATCCAAGAGCATTAGCGATATCGTTAAGTACATAACCTTTATAAGAAACTCCACTATTTAGTACAACTAAATCTTTATCAATATTTACAAATGTTCCCTCTTGCTGATTAAGTGCAGGCATATCTAAATCACCATCACCTTTTGCACTAAGTATAAAATCTGCTGTAACATTGTAACCTACACTTAAACCATCTTGTTTCTCATCTAGGTTACAAATTAGACAGACACCTAAAGTATTTGTAACTGGTGGAATTACCATAACTTCAAAAGGTGTATTTTTTTGTATAAACCCTGTGATTTTTGCGATATTATTAGCACGAGAATGGTTTATAATATCTTCACCTATGATAAGTACAGGTTTCTTTTTTCTTGCATATTTTTGTTTAAGTGTAGCTATCTCTTCATCTGAAATATTACTTTCACCACTCAGATATCCAAAATCAAGTGAATCAAAGAACTCTTTTTGAGATGATTTATCTTCTACAAATGCTTCAGCTATCATAGCAAGAGCTGCTTCTTCACTTCCAACTTCATTTTTGATAAACAAAGAGATGATGTTAGAGATAGAGTTTTCTTCAACAGGATGTATAGTTGAAACAAATGCTTTGTTATAACCAACTGCTTGAGATAGTGCAAATTTAACCATTGGGTTGTCACTTTGAATTGAACTTCCAACACTAATAACATAATCAGAAGATTTTATACTATCAATAGTAGCACTATAAAGTGAAGTGTTTGCAGTTTGTGCAAAACTTTCCATAAACTCTTGATACTTTTTAGCTTCATCATTTACAAGATTAAAACCTAACTTTTTCTTAAGTTCATTAAGTATGTAAGCCTCTTCATTTGTGATATTTGAAGTAAATAAAACATTTTTAGCATCTTTAAATGCCTCAACTGCTTTAGTAAATGCATCTTCATCTTTTACTGCTGTATAGTTAGCAAAATCATATCCAAATCTACCAGCACCACAAAGAGATGAAAAATCAGCTTCATTTGTAACTCTTCTGATAACTCCATCTTTTGATTCATAGTTAAGTGAACAAGCACTAGAACAGTGTGAACAGCTTGATGGCACAGATGTTAGTTCCCAAGCATTTGCACTGTATTTGAAATCAGTAGATGCCATAGCTCCAACTGGACAAACAGATACACATTCACCACATTGGATACAATTTTTAAGATTTATCTCTATATGCGATTTATAACCACCCGGTTTTATGAAAAGTGCTTCACTTCCAACTATCTCATTACAAACAGTTGTACATTTTTCACATAAGATACAAAGAGATGAGTCATAAGTATGAATACCCCATTTTTTCTTTTTACGAGCTTGGTCTTTTACAGCAAAAGTTTGTTCTGCCACATTAAACTCTAAAGTTTTATTTTGCAGGTCACATTCACCAGATTTATCACAAACTCCACATTGTAAAGGGTGATTTACATTGTAAAGTTTCATAATATTTTGTCGTTCTTTGTAAAGTTCATCACTATCAGTTGTAAACTCTGCACCCTCAATAGGTGGAGTGTTACAACTAAGTACAAAACCATCAACATCTTTAGCTTCAACTACACACATTCTACAAGATGCATTTGGTGTTGCTTTTGCTAAGTAGCACATAGTTGGGATGTAAATCCTCTCTTTACGAGCTACATCAAGTATAGTTTCACCTTTTTTAGCTACAACATCACGACCATTAATTTTAAAATTTATCAATTTTTCCATCATAGCCCCTTATGCCTGAACCATAGCTATATAGTAACATCTCATACAACGATTTGCTTCATCTATAGCTTCTTCTTGAGTAAAACCAAAATTTACTTCTTGGTTGTTATATTTTCTTATCTCAGTTTCAAGTACTTCACTGTTTTGACGAGGAAGTCCTGCTAACCAACCTGTGATTTTTTCTTTTTTATTATAAACTTTAAGTTTTGATAAATGGTCTTCCATAATCTCATCATCAGTCAACGATATATCACCTGTTTGAACATATCTGCTTATAACAGATGCACCTCTTTTAGCTTGACCAACTGCATTTACAATAGTCATAGGACCATATTCACAATCACCCGCTGCAAAGATACCTTTGCGAGATGTCATATAGTCTTTACCATTTGTTTGAAGTGTTCCCCAAGATGTCATCTCTAAGTCCCACTCTTCTGGTAAGTGACTCCACTCAGCACTTTGTGAAACAGCGGGGATTAGGTAATCAACTTCTATAGTTTCAGTAGCACCCTCAATTTTTACAAGTTGAGCTCTACCACCATTTGGATCTGGAACTAATTCAAATTTATCAATATCAAGAGATTTTAAAACATCATCTTCATCATTCATCTTAGCAACTGCTGAGTGAAAGATAAATTCAACACCCTCTTCTACTGCTTCATGGTACTCTTCATAAGTAGTATTACGGATGATAGTTTTCTCATCACGACGATAAATCATAATAACTTTTTTAGCACCTGCACGGACAGAACAACGAACAACATCCATAGATGTAAATCCACCACCAACACAAACAACTGTTTTACCAGTTAAATCAACATGGTCAGTTGGAAGCATCTGTTGCTCTTGAACCTCTTTAGGTGTAGTTATGTCAAATTTTTCATATAAATTTACCCAATCAAGAAAATCTATAGCACCCCAATAACCTTTTATCTCTACTCGCTCATTATCACATCTAACTTTTTTAGAAAGTCTAGTTCCTGATGCAATCATAGTAGCATCATAGTCTTTCTCAAATGCACGCATCTCATCAGCTGTAACTTTGTGGTTAGTTATAAAGTTTACACCCATATCTCTAACACACTCTATATCTTGGTTATATTTAGCCCATGGCATACGGTACTCAGGAACACCAACAGTTACTTCACCACCTAAAACTGGTAGTTCTTCATAAACATCAACTTCAACACCCTCAGCAGATAGATAGTAAGCAGTTGTAAGTCCAGCAGGACCAGCACCAATAACTGCTACTTTTTTACCATTTGGCTTTTTCTTTTTCATAGGATGGAAAAATCCCATACCATGATCAGTTTCATAATCAGCACCAAGTCTTTTAAGCTCCATTATAGATACAGGAGTATCAAGATTTGTACGGCGACAAGCATCCTCACAAGGGTGTGGACATACACGACCACAAACATGAGCTAGTGGCATAGTTTGACGAGTAGCTTCTAAAGAATCATCAAATCTTAAATCTCTAACACCCTCTATGTAACCAGGAATATCAACATGAGCCGGACACATATCTGTACATGGTGCAGTTATCTTAGCTATATAACTAGCATCTGCTTTATAATGTTTTGATGGTTTTTGATTGTTGATACAATCCATAAAAACATCTTCAAAGTGAGTCATCAAGTCAATAATAGGATTTGGAACAGTTTTACCAATCTCACACTTAGAAGTGATTTGCATAGACTTGCCAATCTCTTTTAAGTGATCCATATCGGCTACTGAGCCTTCACCACGAGCAATCTTATCTAGTTGATCATATAAAATTCGTCCACCCCATCTACCAGGTGCACATCTTCCACATGCTTCAGAATACTCTTGATATTGTGCTGCATACTCCATCGCTAGACGGATAACATCTACATCTTTGTCAAAAAGTGCAACACCATCCCAACCTATAAAGGCACGAGAATCACGATGGTCATCGTAAGTTGCTGGTAGATTATATGCTGATTCTTCCCACTCTTCTTCTGGTTTTCCGATGTTGTTTATCGATTCACCATTCCAAGTAGAAAAATATACTTTACTCAAAATAAGTCCCTACCCTTTTTTTGCAACGATAGTCCAGTCAACTTCGTTGAATTTCAAAGAGTTATATAACTCCCAACCACACTCTTTAACTAAATCTGCACTTCTTTGGATTGGTGAGAAATCACCAATCTCAAAAAGAAAGATTAAAGTTTCATTTGCAGAGTGTTTTTCTCCAAGAATCTCTTTCATACGAGGTTCAAAATCATTTTTTAATTTTCTTAAATCATATCTTTTCATTAACGGTCAACCTCACCAAAAACTATATTTGTAGTACCAATAATCGCAACAACATCTGGGATGTAGTGACCTGGTAATAAATCAGTTAAAATTCCTGTATGCCAAAAAGATGGTCCACGAAGTTTAAGTCTGTATGGGTATGGTCCACCCTGAGAGTTTATAAAGTAACC
>CAZSWW010000033.1:0-10092 GCA_964611265.1 uncultured Sulfurimonas sp.
AAATGCTTGCTGAGGGACTAAAAGAATTTGGTTACCAAAGTGATGTTGTTGAAACACTAAAAGATGGTGAGTATTATTTAGATATTCGTAACTACGATTTAGTACTTATGGATTGGATGCTTCCAGATGGAAATTCTGTTGATATTATTGGTAATATTAAGTCAAATACTCCAAAAACTGCTGTAGTTGTACTTTCAGCTAGAGATGATAATGATAGCGAGATAGAAGCCCTAAGAGCTGGTGCTGATGACTACATAAGAAAACCTTTTGATTTTGATGTACTTATTGCTCGTATTGAAGCTCGTTTAAGATTTGGTGGTAGCAATATTATAGAGATTGAAGACCTTATCATTAACCCTGAAGAGGAACAAATCACTTACAAAGAAAAAGAGATTGAACTAAAAGGTAAACCTTTTGAAGTTCTTACTCATCTTGCTCGTCACCGTGACCAAATCGTATCTAAAGAGCAACTTCTTGATGCTATCTGGGAAGAACCAGAACTTGTTACTCCAAATGTAATCGAAGTAGCGATTAATCAAATTAGACAAAAAATGGATAAACCATTAGGAATCACAACTATCGAAACTGTTCGTCGTCGTGGTTACCGTTTTTGTTTTCCAAAAGAGATTAACTAATTATTTTAGTGCTATAATTTTAGACCAAATTCTAAAATTATAGGTACTTAAATTATGTTTTCACTATTTTCAAAAAAAAGTATTAGAAGAAATTTTCTAATACAACTTATCTTTTCACTTGCTTCTCTCATCATCATATTTTCATCTATGTTATATTTTTATATAGAAAACTCAATCTATGAAGAAAAAAAAGAAGAACTTATACTTTATGCAAAAAATATATCTGCAAACAAATCAATTGCTCAAGATATTATGGGTATCACAATAGGGGTAATATATCTTAAAAAAGCTCATGCAACAATAGAACTATATGAAACAACTATCAATAAACATACATATTTAACACTTTTATATCCATTTCACCTAAGTGATGTAAGCTACTTAAAAATCACAAAAGAGATAACTCCTACAAAAAAACTATTGGCTAAGATTTTACACTATATTTTTATTATCAATATTGCTGGATTTGTTTTAGTTGTAGTTTATGCTATCACACTTTCTAAAATGCTAGTATCACCTGTTCATAGTATGAGTAAAAAACTCTCAAATATGAATGAGCATTTTATAAAACCTCTTCAAGTTGATAAACTTCCACAAGAGTTTGAACCACTAGGTGTTACTATAAACCATCTTATACTAAGGATACAAAACTTTGTAAAGTATCAAAAAGAACTCTTTATAGGAACAGCACATGAGCTTAAAACTCCACTTGCTGTTATAAAACTAAAAAATCAAGTTACACTTATGAAAAAAAGAACACCTGAGGAGTATATAGAGGCTTTAAAGGTAACAAATAAAACAGTTGATGAGATGAATATCATAGTATCAAACATCTTAAATATAGGTCGCCAAGAGGGAGCACAACTAGACAAACCTATAGAAGTTGATGTTATACAAATACTTAAGCAAAAAGCAAATGATTTTAAACTCCTAGCTGAGAGTGAGGGCAAAAAGTTGGAGATCTCTTTTAAACCTGATGGTTTTATGGCTGTGCTACAAGTAACTCTTCTAAATCAGATTGTTCAAAACTTTTTACAAAATGCTTTAAAATTTACACCAAAAGATAAAAAAGTAATACTTAGAAGTTCACAAGACAACATGGGGCTACTTATAGAGGTTATAGATGAGGGTTGTGGTATAGATGAAGCTGTAGACCTTTTTGCACCATTTAAAAGACAAGGTAACAAAAGTGGTGTTGGACTAGGATTATTTCTTGCAAAAAGTGCTGCTGATGCACTTGGTGCAAATATATTACTTAAAAATAGAACCGATGGTATAAGCGGAACTGTTGCATCCTTACAACTAAACTCAAAACTATCGTGCATTATCCCTAAACATAAGTAATTTAAAAACTACTAAAGCTATATTTTGATATAAACTTCTAAAATAATTAATTGAGGTTTTTTAATGGCTTTACTGATAAACAATGAATGTATTGCATGTGATGCATGTCGTGAGGAATGTCCAACTGAAGCGATAGAAGAAGGTGATCCTATCTATTTTATCGATTCAGACCGTTGTACAGAGTGTGTTGGTGTATATGATGAACCTTCATGTATCTCTGTTTGTCCAGTTGATTGTATAGTTGTTGATAAAGATCATGCAGAAACTATAGCTGAACTACAGTTCAAATATAAAACACTTCAAGAGGAAGAATAAACATAGATGGCAAAGCGAACTACAGTTATAGACATAGGTTCTAACTCTGTTAGAATGGTTGTTTATGAAAAGACTAGTCGTTTTGCTTTTCATATACTCCACGAAGCTAAAGCTAAAGTAAGACTAGGTGAAGATGCATATCAAAATGATGGCAACCTTCAAGAGATCCCAATGCAAAGAGCCTATGATGCTCTTGAGAACTTTCTTTCCATATCATCTTCACTTAAATCAAGAAAAACTCTTTGTGTAGCTACATCGGCACTAAGAGATGCTCCAAACAAAAAAGTATTTTTACAAAAAGTATCTAAAAATCTAAAACTAAATATCAAGATAATAGATGGGGCAAAAGAGGCTTACTTAGGTTCTATGGCTTGTATAAACTTACTACCAAAACTTGAGAGTGCAATTAGTATAGATATAGGTGGTGGTTCAACTGAACTATCTATAATCACAAATAAAGATATAAAAAATACAATTTCACTAGAAGTGGGTACAGTAAGATTAAAAGAGTTATTTTTTGATAAAAACAACTCTAAAGATGCTGTTAAATATATAGACTCTAAACTAGAGATGCTAGATAACTTTGATGCTAAAACTGTTGTTGGGATTGGTGGAACTTTTAGAGCTATAGCTACTGCTATAATGAAAAACACTAACTATCCACTCAAAAAACTACATAGTTTTGAAATAAACCAAAAAGAGTTTAAAAACTTTTTAGAAAAGGTTTTAGATGCAGATAAAGATGAGTTAAAACAACTTAATATCAAAGAAGATAGATTTGACATCATAAAACCAGGGGCATTGATACTATCAAGAGTGCTACATAAGCTATCATCTGCAACCAATCTTATCACGAGTGGTGTTGGTGTTAGAGAGGGTGTTTATCTTAGTGATTTACTTAGAAACTCTAAAGATAAGTTTCCAACTAACTACAATATATCTGTTAGATATCTTATAGATACAAATGTGCATGATGCAAATTTTTCAAACCAACTAAATCAACTGAGTAAAATTATTTTTGATTTGACTTATGAGTATCTATCTCTTAAAAAAGATTATAGATATGAACTCTCAACTGCTTCAAAACTATACCCAATTGGTAGTAGCATTCATTACTACTCACAAAACAAACATAGCTACTATCTAATCCAAAGTGCATTAGAATATGGTTTTACACATAAACAGATTCAACTTATCTCTACACTAAATAGATATGCAGAGAAAAAGCTTCCGTCTGATTCCCATTTTCAAAAATATAAAGATATTTTACCTACAAAAAAAGATTTAGATTTGTTAAGTTATCTTATATCGATAACTATCGCTTTACTAAGTCATAAACCTAGAAATATAGACTTTACTCTATCGTTTAATGATGGTGTTTTAGAAGTGATATCTAAAAACAATATGTATCTAGCTAAAGAAGCTATCGAAAAACTATCTTCTATAAATAGTATAAAAGTTAAATTTTTATAATTTAACTTTTATATCTTAGTATTACTTATAAAATAATACTAAAATCTCTGTCCCATACTAAACTCAAATGCAGAAGTTTTATCACTCTCTTCTTGACCAAGAGGATTAGCAAATACTAACTGTATAGGTCCAACTGGAGAAAACCACTCTATACCAGCACCGTAACTAGCACGAGTTATCTCTGTAAAACTGCTATCACCTATAGCACCCCAATCAGCAAAAAGTAAAAATCTCATCTTAGCTTTTTCTATCAAAGGTAAACTCAGTTCTAAGTTGTTTGAAAATGTCTTTTCACCACCTACTCTTCTCTCATAACCATACTCATCTGCTGGTAACTTTGGTGATAATGAGTAAGACTCATACCCTCTTATACTTCTCATACCACCCATATAAAACTTTTCAGCAGTAGGTATATAACCATCATCTATCAAGTAGTAAAGTCTAGCTTTGTATCTTATAATAGCATCAAAACCTATATAATCTTCCAACCCTTGGTATTTAGCAAAATCTGTTCTAAACTTATAAAACTCTGCATCTCCACCCTCACCTGCTCTTTCTATAGACTGACTAATAGTCATACCCTCTCTTGGTAAATAGTAATCATCAGTATCATCATACTTTAAACTAACAGTGATAGAACTTTTTGCATAACTCTCAAAGTTGTACATATTTAGGTAAGAACTTGTGTTTTCATCATAGTTTACATCGCTATATGTGTTATTAGATAAAGAGTAACCTAGATAACCATTTATATGTCTAGTAAACTTATGCCCTGTTCCTATACTAATACCATGTGATTCAACACTATAATCATTATACTCATTATCTGAAAAGTTTATAGCAAAATTACCACTAAAATCACTATCATTAAGTCTTGGATTAGATATATTAAATGATGCAGATTTATTTGTTTGTGAAACCTCAGCTTGTATACCGATGTTGATACCAGAACCCCAAATATTTCTATCGTTGATACCAACTGTTACAAGCATACCACCATAACTACCATATCCACCACCTAGTTGAACATTACCAGTTGGTGCTTCTTTTACCTTTACAACCAAGTCCATAGTGTTTTCGTTAATTCTTCTTTCTTCTATGGTATTACCCTCAAAAAAACCAAGTCGCCCAAGTGCATTACGAGAATCTTTTAAATCAGTTAAAGAGTACATATCGTTTGGCCCTAAAAATAGTTCACGACGAACGATTCTATCTAATGTTCTGTTATTTCCAGATATTATGACATTTCTGATTTTTACTTTTTGTGCAGGTATGATTTTAAAAACAACATCTACAGTATGCTTCTTTTCATTTTTTCGTAAATCAGGTATAACTTGTGCATAAGCATAACTAAGGTCTGCTATAAGGGTTTTAATGCTGTTTGCATCTGAGCGAAACTTTTTAATGTTAAAAGATTCACCAACTTCTAGTTTAACAACCTCTTTTATCTTAGCTTCATCTATAACTTTTTTAGACTGTTCAAATGAAATAGCACTTATCGTATACATTTCACCCTCAGTCACTTGGTAACTAATATCAGCCGTATAATGATTAAAATTTACTCTAACAAATGGTTTATCTACTTTAGCATCCAAATACCCAAACTGCATATAATAATCTTTGATTCTTAAAGGGTCATATTCTAAGTCAGCTAAACTAAGTTCACCACTATTTCTACCCCAAAACCATCCCATAAACTCATGTTCTTTGTTTGAGATAACATCATCAAAATCATCACTATCAAGACCTTTTACACCATAAAAATCAAGATTTTTAATGATAATCTCTTCACCCTCATTTACTAAGAAAGTAACTTTTACACTGCCATTATCAAGATACTCTTTTTGAATCTCAACCACACCATCGATCTTACCATCTTGACTCATAGCTTCCATGATTCTTTTTTTAGCAGACTCTAATCTCTTTTCATTATAAAGTGAACCTTTTTTTATCTGAATGATACTCTCTATAACTTTATCATCATTTTCTTTATAACCTTTTAGTTCTATCTTAGAGATAATAGGCTTTTCAGTAAAATGAAATGTTAAAACATCTCCATCAACATCAGCATAAATATCAGTAAAATAACCTTGTCTATAATAATTTTTAATCGCTGTATCAATAATCTCTTCATTAACATAATCGCCTTTTTCAAACTTAAGCATCCTAAGAGCTACAGTAGGAGAGATTTGATGCATACCATCAAAGTTAATTGTATTGATAACATTAGACATAAGACTTGTTGTAAAAACAAACATAAAACTTGCTAAAATAATTTTCATTGAAATTCCATAATTATAAAATAAGCTACTATTTTATCTATTTTGTGGTTAATAATAAGTAAAATAAGAGATATTTTAATCCCATTCATCAAACTTATGTTTTGAATGCTTATCTTTTTTATAACGACGAGCATTTTTACTTTTATCTAGTTGGTTTGAACTATGCAATATATCACTTTTTATATCATCTATCTTTTCATCGACATCTTTATAGTTAATCATCTTTTTTACAAGCATCTGCAAATCTTTTAATTCACCTTTATATATAACGACCTCTTCTACTCTGTTTAAAAGTTTTAGAGCGTTATTTATCTTTTTATCGTACTTCTCTTTTGTTACTTCAGGTGTATTTGATAGATATGAAATCATACTTTTATGAAATCTTTCCAATGCCCTTATATATCGTAGCCTATTTGAATTATCTACTGCTTTTTGAGATGCTGCCATTTTCTACCTATTATTATTTTTTTGATATTATACAATTATAATATTTATAGGAGCAAAATTGAAAAAGATTTTATTTTTAATCATAGCACTACTCACATCACTATCAGCAGAACTGACAAACAAATATCCAGATGCCAAACTACTAAACTCTAATATCCCCATAGTAGATATTAGAACTCAGCCCGAGTGGGTTGAAACTGGACTTGTTAAAGATGCTATAACTATAACTTTTTTTGACCAAAGAGGTCAATTTAACCTAAATCAATTCTTAACAGAACTAAACCAAAAAGTTGATACAACAAAACCTTTTGCACTGATATGTAGAACAGCAAGTAGAACAGGTATAGTTTCAAAATACTTATCTGAAAAACTAAACTACAAAGTGGTAAATCTTCTAGGTGGTATGGTTTATGTAAAATCAAAAGGATTACCAACCTTTCCATATAAAAAGAGATAACAAATATGCCTCAATTTGTAAAATTTTTATTTGCACTTACACTTAGAATTGTTATAGTTTTTGGTGTTATTGGGATGATTATATTTGCATTATGGGGTGTTCTTTATCTTATATTTTTAAAAGATAAAGAACCAACTAAAGTAGAAAGTAATACTACTGTTTTACTTTCTAAACCTTATCATCTTAAATCTTTCACCTAAAAAATCTGGCATTATAAGTATCTTTGCTTTTTGTAACTCTTGGTCGTATATCTTTTCATCTGCTTTTTCTTTTAGCATCTCTAGTAGGTCTAGTATCCCCATATCTATAAGGGCTACCATTTGGGTTTTTAACTCTACAAACTTAACACCTACCTCTTCATAAGCATCTTTTACATGTTCAAATGTTACATCGTAAGTTATGTCTGATTTTGCAAAAAGTTCATCCCTTTTTATATCTTCATCAAAAAATGGTATCACTTCATGTTTAGCATAAACTCTGAGTGAAAAGTCAGGACGAGCCTGCATCTCACCATAGTCAAAACTCATAAACTCAAACTTTTTAGCAGAGTTAGTCATCTCAGATGCAAACTCTTCATAACCTATGGCTATCTCTCCACGAGTTTTATGGTATCTATCTGCTTTTTCTTTTACCCATTTATTTTCAACATCAAACTCTATGTTATGTCCATCTACTCTTGCTGTTTTACCTTTATAGTAAAGTTCACAAGGAAAGGCATCAAAGATTTCATTTGCTATAAAAAAAGCATTTTCACACTTTAACTCACTTAATGACTTGTAGTGTGTTAAGTTTACAGCATCACCAAAAGAGTCTTTAAAGTAGTTTTTTTGAAACTCTTGCAAGTCATCAAACCTCTCAATAATTACAAACTTTAAACTACTTAAAAGTTTAGGTCGAAGAGTATATATAAACTCACAAATATCTGCTAAGAAGTAACCATGATGAGCACCTATCTCGCAAACTACACCATCTTTTTTTAAAAAGCCCTCATCAACTAAAGAGATTATATGTTTAGCTATAGTCCCACCAAAAAACTTACTTGTACTAACTGCTGTATAAAAATCACCACTTTTACCTATATTTTTATAAGTAGCATAGTAACCATTTTCACCATATAACCATTTACCCATATACTCGCTAAATTTCATAAAAAGCCTATTTTTAGTAGAATTGTATCACTTTTTAAGTTTAAAGCAAAATTATGTAATAGAAATTTATAAAATTTCTATTACATAATTTTGGTTAAACCAAAGAGATTAACTCAGCATCTAAGTGATGTGGATTTTTTGTAACCTCATCTATACTTTTATAAACAAAACCTTTTTTAGTGTAGCAAACTATACTCTCTTTTGTACCATTTAAAAGGCTATCTACACCATAAGTAACAAACTTATAGGCCATAAGTCTATCATATATAGATGGATTGCCACCCCTTTGAATATGACCTAAAACACTTACTCTTGACTCTATGCCGATTTTTTCCTCAAACCATTTTGCTATCTCTGAACTATCTTGTTTTATACCCTCACTCACTATGGCTATAAAATAGTTTCGCCCATTTTGCATCTCTAGTTTAAACTTTTTTTCTAATGATTTTAAGTCATATTTTTTTTCAGGTATCAAACAAAGTTCAGACCCAGAAGTAAGATGCGATATAAGTGCCAAATACCCACAGTCTCTTCCCATGGTCTCTATAACAAAAGCTCTTTTAAATGATGATGCAGTATCACGGATAGCATCTATAGATGTTTTTATGATATTTAGTGCAGTATCTACACCTAAACAATACTCAGTTGCATTTATATCGTTATCTATAGTAGATGGTATAGCACAAAACTTGATGCCGTGTTCTTTGTAAAATATATCTAACCCACGAAATGAACCATCTCCACCAAGAACTATAAGCATAGTTATACTTAGTTTATCAAGATTTCTTTTTGCAACCTCTCTATAGCTTTTAGTTAAAAACCTCTTACTTCTAGCACTTCTTATCATAGTTCCACCATGATTTATGATGCCACTTACATCTTGATAAGATGCTTTTTTTATGTTGTTATCTATAAGCCCCTCATATCCATCATATATAAAGTATGGTGTTAAACCCTTTTGTATAGTATACTCAACAAACTGTTTTATAGCAGGGTTCATACCTGAGACATCCCCACCTGAGCATAATATAGCTATATTTTTCATATTATTTTTTCCTTACTAATACTATTTTATCACTTAAAGATTCCATCTCATTTTTATCGTGTGTTACATAGATGAGTGTAAAACCTAACTCTTTTTGAAGTTTATCTATACTTTGAACAAGTTTTTCTTTTAGTTGTATATCTAAGTTTGACAAAGGCTCATCCATCAAAATAAACAGTTACACTCGAAGCCTCTAATACTAAAGATGTAAAGATAACAAGATTTAAAAACAACTTTTTCATTTTGTTATCTTTATGTGCAGGTCATCAAAAGATGTTTTAGCATCTGCTTTTGTCCATAAACCAACACCACCACTATACAAGATACTATCATCTTTTTTTTCTAAAACCTTTTTACCATCTAAATAACCTGTAAAATGGTTGTCATTTTGAACCACTTTTATAGTATGCCAACCTTTTGAGAGTGTTATAGTGGTAGATGCTAACTGTATCCTATCTCCATCTATAACCTTATAAAATGTTAAATTGTCTTCAAGTGGATTAAATCTAGCTATATAGTAGTTACCTTTATCTTTAACTCTCCACATTAGCCCACCACCTTGGTCTAGCATGCCACTGTTGGCTTTAAACTTTACACTTATCTCACCATTGTAAAAGTTTATATTTTTGTTAAAAAAGAGATTAAAACCAAGCCCACCAAATCCAAAAAAACTTTTTTGATTTTTAACCATAGATACAACTTTACTACCTGATGGTGCATCTTTTAGTGTTTGAACTTCCCATTTTGAGAATTGTGTCCACTCTTTTTGATTTAGGTTTTCAAAATCTACATATATCTCTTTATCTACACTAGAAGCATATATAGCACTACCTATAACTAATGACAATATAATCTTTTTAAACATCTCTATCCCTTTAATTTTCTTTATACGATTCATATAGATTTAACAACTCTAGTTGTTTATCTATCTCTAAAACTTTTACAT
>CAZSWW010000034.1:0-10043 GCA_964611265.1 uncultured Sulfurimonas sp.
CACAACTCATAAAACCTTTAGCAAATTGAAGTGAGTTAAACTGTGGACCTCTCCACTCTTGACCACCATTTGCAGGACACTCAATAAAGTGAGTACGAGTAATTTTAGGGTATCTTTTTAATTGGTCTAAAGTAAGTACAATAGGCTTATTAACTAAACCATTAATCATTAAACGAAATTCTTTAGGGTCAATATGTGCAGTACCACCATGACAACGAGAAAAGAAAAGTCCATTTGGTGTAATGATACCCTCAGATTCATGGATAGGTGTAACAGCGATAGAAGCTCTGTAGTTACCAGATGCTAAAAGTTTAGTGTTTCTTCTTGTGTTGTTATGCTCATAAGCAGATGGAACACCGTAACGATTTTTAGTTACTGGATCTCCCCAAGATTGTCCCCATTTTGGGTGATGCATAATAGCATGATCGTCTTCTGAAGCCAAAAGACTTGTACCTGCCAATGCAGTCGCAGAAAGAGCAGCAGTTCTTTTGAAAAAGTCTCTTCTACTAGATACTTCTAAATCTTTTTCAGATTTTTGTTTATCCATGTTTTCTCCTCTGTTGAAATTAGATACTCATATAATGCCCTTTCTTTCCTTAAAGCAATACTTATTAATTTCTTTAATAATTTTTCATATTGAATTATAATTTTCATCTATAAGAAAAAATAAAGTTTTATAGTATGTTTCTGACAATTTTTAGTCAATTTTATACTTACAACTTATATCTAAAATTTATTGGAGTTATATTGAGGAGTTAATTTTATTGCACTTATAAGTAATATTTTTATAGATAATACTTATGATTTTTTTACAATTCCTAAGATAATGTAACTACTGTTACTTTTCTCTACATAAAAAACAACTGTAAAATCTTCATACTCCAAGTCTTTTATATTTTCATCATCAAAATATATAGATTTTTTATATTTATCTACTTTAGTTGGTATGTTTATAATGATGGTATCAAGATACATTTTAAACTTTTTAGCAAAAGAGATATCCTCTTTTACTAATGGTTCTAAAATCTCTTTTAATTGCTTTTCATAAAGTTCAGAACAAATTATCTGCATTATTTCTCTTTCTCTTTTAACCAAGCACTTATCTCTTTCATACTTTGCATATATGGTTTGTAAACACTTGTTCCATTTTTATATTTTTCAAACTCTTTTTGGAGTAATTCTTTTATATCAGTCATTATTGTGCTGATCTATGTAATGGGTGCTGATACTGAGCTGGGTTCATCGCTTTATAAGCTAAACCACCAACAACTAAAAGTCCTATTAGTACATATATTGCTATTTTCATTTGTAATATCTCCTTACATCATCTATTTTTGAACCCATATTTAAAAGTAACATATCTCCTATAACCAAAGATGCCATAGCTTCACAAACCACACTTCCACGAATTGCAACACATGGGTCATGTCTCCCTTTTAATGAAAAATCAACCTCTTCATTTTGAGAAGTTATAGTATGTTGCTCTTTAAATATAGATGGTGTTGGTTTAAAGTAAACATTTAAAACTATATCTTCACCATTACTTATGCCACCTAAAATACCACCAGAGTGATTTGTTTCAAATCCATCTTTTCTTATGGCATCGTTATTTGATGAACCTTTTGCAGATGCACTTAAAACTCCATCACCAATCTCTACAGCTTTTACAGCATTTAAACCCATCATAGCATCTGCTAAAACACCATCAAGTTTATAGTAAAGTGGTTGTCCAAGACCGATGGGTGTACCTTTGACTAAAACTCTAGCTACACCACCAACAGAATCATGTTCATTTTTAGCTTTTAGTATCGCTTCTTTTTGAGCATCTTCTTTGTTAGCATCTAAAGAGTAGATGATGCTAGATTTTGCATATTCATAATCAAATTTTTCACTTTTGATGCCATCTATCTCAGCTATACCACTAAAAATTTCAATTCCTAACTCTTTTATCATAAGTTTTGCAATAGCACCAGCAGCTACTCTTGCAGCAGTTTCACGAGCAGAACTTCTACCACCACCACGATAATCTCTCAAACCATATTTATGAAAGTAAGTAAAGTCAGCATGACCTGGGCGAAAAACATCTTTTATATTTGAGTAATCACGAGATTTTTGGTTTGTATTGTAAATAATCATAGCTATTGGTGTTCCTGTACTTAAACCCTCAAATACACCACTAAGTATCTCAACTTTATCTGCTTCTTTTCTGGCAGTTTCAAACTCACTTTTACCAGGTTTTCTACGGTCAAGTTCACTTTGAATATACTCTTCATCAATTTTTAGACCTGCTGGAACTCCGTCTAGTAAGCATCCTATCGCTGTTCCATGACTTTCACCAAATGTTGAAAATCTTAATCTTTCTCCAAAACTATTCATCTATTCCTCTCTTTGCATTGAATTAATGCATCTTTAAAATTATATTTTTCAATCAAATCTTTTATATGTATAAAAAAATCTAAATCTTGTTCATTTAGTTGATATTTTTCTAAATCTTTTATAGCTAAATCACACTTTTTTATTCTTTTAGAAGTCACGGCATCTTGTAGATTAATAAACAAGTTATCAATCTCTTCATCTGAAATTTTTACCTTATCTAAATCTATGTTTTTATCTTTTTGAGAGATAAGCTCTTTTAGTTCGTTTATCAATGAATTTAATGTTTTATAAAACTCTTCTAAAAAACTTTTATCTTGAGTTTCATCGAGTTTTTTAGCTATTTTATGAAGTTTCATCGCTCCAATATTTGCTGATAATCCCTTTATGGTATGGGTTGTTCTTTTAAACTCTACAGCATCTAAATCTTCGAGTTTTAATGAGTTATAATTATTATAAAAATCAGTTAAAATTTTAAGATATAGCTTCTCATTGCCAGATAAATATGATAAACCAACTATTATATCAATATTTTTTAAATCAGGTATGGAAACTTTGTTTTTGAGTATAATTTTTGTTTTAACATCTTTTTTAGAGATATATTTTAAAAGTGTTTGATACAACTTTTTAACATCTATAGGTTTATGTAGATAATCATCCATACCAACAGTTTCAATCTTTTTTATATCTTCTCTCATCACATTCGCAGTCAATGCTACTATAGGGATAGTAGGATATTTTTCTTTAATAATTTTAGTTGCAGTATATCCATCCATAATAGGCATCTGAATATCCATAAAAATCAATTCATAAGAGTTTTCACTACATTTATCAACTGCTTCTTGCCCATTATTTGCTATATCTAAGATAATACCACTATTTTCTAATAAACCTACAATAATATCTTGGTTTATAAGGTTATCTTCAACTAAAAGGAGTTTAGAACCTTTTAAAACAGTTATATCTTCAACATTTATATCTATCTCTTGTTTTAAATTTTTTATATCACCCTTTAAAAGCTGAATGTCAAATATAAAAGAGCTTCCTTTACCTAGTTCACTCTCTACCCAAATTTTACCACCCATCATCTCAACAAGTTGTTTTGAGATGGAGAGACCTAAACCTGTTCCACCATACTTTCTTGTTGTACTTCCATCTGCTTGTGAAAATGATTGAAATAGTTTAGATTGTTGTTCCTTTGAGAGACCAATACCTGTATCACTAACATTAACTCTTATAGTATCAGGTTTTACTCTTTTTATATCTATCTCAATTTTACCTTGATCTGTAAATTTTATAGCATTATTGACTAAGTTGATGATAACTTGGCTAATTCTAAGTGGGTCACCATAAAAAATAGTATCATTTTTATCATAGTTAAGTATAAGTTCTAGACCTTTCTCGTCTGCTTTAAATTCAACTATATCTTTGATATTTGATAAAACTGTTTCCATATCAAAATCTAATTTTTCTATATTTAGTTTACCTGCTTCTATCTTTGAAAAGTCTAATATATCGTTTATGATTTCTAAAAGATTAGATGCTGAACTTTTGATTTTGCCTAAGTAATTTGTTTGCTTTATATCTAAATCTGTTTGAGAGATAAGATGTGTCATACCGATAATACCATTCATAGGTGTTCTTATCTCATGAGACATATTTGCTAAAAATTCAGATTTTGCTTTTGTATTTTCTTCTGCCTTACTTTTTAAAACAAGTAGTTCATTATAGTTATCTTCAAATTTAGCAGATAATTTATTTATCCAAAAGGTAAGTTCTGAGATTTCATCATTGTACTCAACCAATAACCTTTTTGAAAAATCTGGTTCATCATCAGCTAGATTTTTAACTGACTTAATAATCTTATAAAATCTATTTTTTATGATATAGTATATAAAAAAGCTAGTTATACTCATAACAAATATTATTAAAAGGGATACTAGCAATGAGTTATTAAAAAAAATCCTTGTATTTGTTGATAGTTTATTTAGTGAATCTATCAAAAATTTTGAAGATTTTTCTTTTTCTTTTTGAAAAGTATGAAGACTTTTTTTCGATAACTCTTGCATCTCTTTCACTTCTTGAAAATTTAAATCTATATTTTTAATACTATTTAAAGTAACTTTATATGCTAAGTTATAGTATTTATTTAGTAAATCTATCTGTGCTTGTGTATTTTGTATATTGTAGTCAGAGTGTAGTTTATGTAAGTTGTTGATTAGTATCTTTTTTTTAGTTTCTACTTTTTTAAGCATATCTATCTCACCAGTAATAGCTGCATCACTAAAACCTATAATTATATCTTCAAGTATTCTCATATCTTGTGTTTGTAATATACTTACTGGTAGTTTAACATCTTGTGTATTTTTTAATTGCTCTATGTTATTTGTTGTAAAATCATAATTAAACAACATATAACCTATAAAAAGACCAAGGTTTATTAAATTAATTAAAGCTAATCTTTTAATTATACTTACATTAAAAAACTCCTTAAAAAACAAAACTTAATCCAATAGTAGCTTGATATACACTATCATCACATACACCAGCATCTCTTTGTGTATAGCCAACTCTTTTAGTGGTTGAACTATAATCTACACCATAGTCTTTAATGGTGATTTTATCTATCTGAGCTTTTAAAGCTACCCCTATCATTAAGTCATATCTAAACCCTAAAGAGATAGTTTTTTGAGAGTTATTTGTTTGATACAAAATCTGGTCTAACCCCTCTTTAAATTGTTGATTAGAATTATCTACAATATTTGTTGTATCAAAATGGCTTTCTTTATTATCACCTACACTATACATAATAAATGGTATAAATTTATCATATCTATATGATAACATTGTATAGTACCCAATGTTATCAGCGATTAAACTATTGCTATCTATCTGAGCAAACTCTGTCATTAAGGAGTAGTTTTCATAGTTATATTCAAAACCAACAGTTAAGAAAGATATCCTTTTATCTGTATAACTATATTTACTCATATCATTATTTTGATTTTGTAACCCTGTGATAACCGTATTGTAATGAGCATCCTTTATAGGTATATTTATATTTACTTGACCATAAGTTGTTTTAAATTTAAAATCATTATTTGATATATCAAAAGATATAATATTTATATCTTTTACTGTTAGAGTGCTATCTGAAACTAAATCATCCATATCTGTTTTCAATTCTCCGTAAGGGGTGATATTTAGATTTATATAATAATCTCCTATAAGTTTATTGTAAGTTATCTCTATACCGTCATAAAATTTCATAGGTAACATTGTATAAAAAGCATTTGGTTCTAATCCCCAAGTATTAACATAATCAATATCTCTAACATCTGAGTTTAAAAATGCAGATGATTGCATCCTTCCCCCACGGATGCTAAAATCATCATTAATGGTATATTTTGCATTTAACCAAGTTAAATCAGCTTTTAGTTCATTGTCCTCATAATGGGTTACAGCTTGTGCTACAAACATCCATCTATCGTTATAAATAGTAGTTTGAGCACCAAGTTTAGAATATGAGCTTAATTGAAAATGATTTTGAACATCATCTACTTTGTAACCTTTAGTGTTAAATCCATCTTTATTTAAGCTACTAGTAGTCAAATTACCAAAATAGTTTATTTTTGTACTAAAATCATTTGCTACCAATAAAGATGATACCAATGATAAACTTACCAATATTGAATTAATTTGCTTCATAAATAACCTTTGCATCTATCTTATCTGATGTGTATGTAATGGAATTATCAACCTTATTAATCTCTGATTGAATATCTTTTTTATCAATATTCTTTGGTGGCACTTTTCTACCTAAGAAAACCTGTTTCATCCAGTATGCATGCATTTGACTTGGTGTTTTATTTAACACTTTTTTATTAAATTCATCATAGTCATCTTTATTGTTTATAACTACAACTTTTTGACCTTTTATAGTATCTGTTTTTTTAAGATAGATATTGGCTAATTCATTTTTTGTAACACTACTAATTTTATTATTTTTAGAAATTATTATACTTATATTTGCATTTAATATATTTATAATAGATAAGATAAATAAGATTTTTTTAATCATCTTCTATTTTCTTTAATTTTATAATAAATTTAGCACCAATAAATACTTGACCATTGTAATGTAGTTCTTTATTCTCAACAAAAACTTTCCCCTTATGTTTATCTTCTACTATTTGTTTTACTAGATGCAAACCTATGCCTGTTCCATTATTTTTAGACTTTGTAGTAAAATAATTTTCAAAGATTTTATCTTGTATATTTTCTGGTATTCCACCACCATTATCATGGATAGTTATGACTTGGTAATCACCTTCATCATAAGTGGTTATTTTAATCACTTTTTCTACTATTTTCTTCTCTTCTTGATTATCTTGAGCATTTTTTATGATGTTCATAACACATTGTATGATCTCATTTGGATAAACTTTTATTGTTTGTAAATCTTGTTTATACTCTTTTATAAAAATAGTATCTAAAATATAACCACCTAGTATCTTAAAGGTATCGTCTATAATTTTGCTTAGATAGGTGGATTCTTTTTTTGTATCTGTATTAAAAAATGTTCTATACATATCGATAGTTTCTGACATAAATGTTATCTCATCTTGGACATATAAACATAATTTATCTATATCTATCTCTTCTCCTAGCATCGTATCGATTAAAATATTTGACATCATTCCAGAGATTACATTTAAAGGTTGTTTTAGTTGATGAGCAATATTTGATATCATCTGACCCATCTCTGCTTTTTTGGATTGTTCCATTAGCAGTCTATCTTGCGCTCTTAATTGTTCAACTTGTTTTGAGATTAGGTTTTCTAAATTATGTGTTTTTTCTGCTAAATCTAACTGGGTAGAAACACAAGCTAACAACTCTTTTGGTTTAAATGGTTTAGTTATATAATCTATACCACCTATCTCATAACCTTTTTCTATGCTATCTTCACTAGCATCTGAAGTTATAAATATAACAGGTATATCTTTGGTCTCTTTTTTTGACTTTAATATTTTGCAAACTTCAAAACCATCCATATCTGGCATTAAAACATCCAACAAAATTAAGTCTACTTTTTCTTCATCAACAATTTCTAAAGCATCTTTACCTGATGTAGCTGTTAAAATATCATACTCTATAAGAAGATTACATAGTATATTTAAATTAGCGATAGTGTCATCTACAATTAAAATAGTTTTACTGTTCATTATCTTCCTAAATAGTTATCTTTTTAAAATTTCTACTGCTAATTTTGCTGCTTCTTGTTGAGCTATTTTTTTACTTTTACCTATAGCTCTTGCATACTCTTTACCCTCTATAAGTACAGCTACTTCAAACTCTTTTAAGTGGTCAGGGCCACGAGTAGCTACAACATTATAAACAGGTGTTAAACCAAATCTAGCTTGGGTTAGCTCTTGTAGGGTTGTTTTAAAATCACAAAACAAAGAGTCTAAAGATATTTCAATATGATTTTTTTCTATTAATTCTACAGCTATTTTATTTGCTACTTCTAAACCAGATTCTAAGTAAATTGCACCCATAATAGCTTCAAAAGCATTGGAGAGTAAAGATGGTTTTTTCCTTCCACCATTGTTCTCTTCTGCATTTGAAAGATATATATAATCACCAAGTTTTAAGTAATTAGCTAATTTATCAAACCCTTTTTCATTTACAAGAGATGCACGAATCTTTGATAAGCTACCCTCATTTGACTTTGGAAATTTTTTATAAAGATATTCTCCGACAATTAAATCTAAGACAGCATCCCCTAAAAATTCCAATCGCTCATTGTCATAAGGTTGTTTATAACTTTTGTGTGTTAGTGCTTCAGTGATGAGCTTTGGTGTTTTAAATTTATAGTCTAATTTTTTTTCCAAAGTTTTGATATGTTTAACCAACTTAATAACTCCTAATATAATGTCGTGATTATAACATATATCAGTTTAGTTAAAAGGATTATTTTTTTTCTTTGTTTAACAAATCACAACAGATTTTATCTCAGTCATCTCTTCTATAGCAAACCGTGGACCCTCTCGACCAACACCACTTAGTTTTACTCCCCCATAAGGTTGTATATCAAACCTTAATGTTGGCATATCATTTATAACAATTCCACCAGCATCTAGTTCCTCTATAGCTCTTTGAGTAAGTTGTAAATCATTTGTAAATACCGAAAATTGTAATCCATAAGGGGAGTTATTCATTCTTGGTAGGGCATCATCAAATCCATCTACTTTTACAAGTGAAACTATTGGTGCAAAAACCTCTTCACATACTATAGCCATATCATCTCTTACATCTGCCATTACACAAGGGTAAAACATTCTACCATCTGCTTTTGGTTCTAGTAGTGGTTTTGCTCCCTCTTTTATAGCACTTTGTACCCAATCCATAGCACGAGAAACAGCATCATCATCTATCAATGGACCCATAAAAGTATCATCATCATAGGGGCTACCAACTTTTAACTTTTTGGTCTCTTTTGCCATCTTTTTTGCAAACTCATCATATACTGATGCATCTACATAAATCCTTTGAAGAGATATACAAACTTGTCCAGAGTTAACAAATGCACCCAATGCACATTTTTGTGATGCTAAGTCCAAATCTGCACTTTTATCTATAAATGTTGCTGCATTTCCACCAAGTTCTAGTCCAATCTTTTTGATACCAGCATTTTTTGTTATGATATTTCCAACGGGTACACTACCTGTAAAACTTATAACTCTTGGAATATCGCTTGTGATAAGTGCTGAACCAACCTCTGCATCTCCATATACAACACTTAGTGCATCTTTTATGGCAAACTCACTCTCTATAAAAAGTTTTGCAAATTTGTAAGCTGTTAAAGGTGCTTCAGGGGTTGGTTTTAAAACAACTGTATTTCCAGCTACAAGAGCAGGGGCTAGTTTATGAGCTACTAGATTTAGTGGAAAGTTAAAAGGGGTTATGGCTACAACAACACCAACTGGTACACGAGAAAAGTAAGCAAGAGTTTTTTTACCACTATTCATAGCATCTGTATTTATGGTCTCTCCATGCATAGTTCGCATAGTCTCGGCACTAAGAGTTATAGTTTCAATACATCTTTCAACTTCAATACGAGCAAAAGTAATTGGTTTTCCAACTTCATCAGTTATAGTCTTTGCTATATCCTCTTTTTGCTCTTTTAATTTTTTTGCAACATCTAAAAGCCAGTTACATCTTTGAGCAAGTGTAGACTTTTTAGCATCTTTTGTTGCATTTTGAGCAATTTTTAGTGCTTTTTTTGCATCATCTTCATTACAAATAGATGCTCTTGAGACAACTTCAAAATTATAAGGGTTTTTTCTTTCACTTAAATTTTCATTACTAATTTCATTTGAACCAAAAAAGATATTTGCTTGCATCATAACTCTCCAAAAAATATTAGACTTCTTGCATAACTTATGAAATTGAAAATATTACTCAGAGTGCATTAATTTTTTTAAGACAAGATTGAGTAATAGCCGTAGCTATTGCGATAGCTTTTCTTAAAAAAAGTGATGTGCTAAGAGTGATAGTTTCTTTTCATTAGGTTATGCAAGAAGTCTATTAGTATGATGATAACAAAATCTTACTTAACTAAAACAAACCCTCTTCAAACTTTAAAGTAGAAAATTTTATAAAAAGTG
>CAZSWW010000035.1:0-9900 GCA_964611265.1 uncultured Sulfurimonas sp.
GAACATTACAATCAGCAGACATAGCTAGTGCTTTTCCATTCTCTTTTACACGAACAACAGATGCATCTAACATCCCACCATTTTTGATAGTATTAGTTTGTACCATAGAATCATACTGAGTATATATCCACGATTTATCTACAACTTCCATAGATTTTGTAAGTGTTTGAAATGCTTCTTGGTTGCTTACTTTTGCAAAATCATTTATAGTAACTGATTTAAGTGCATCTAAATAAGCTGGTTTACTCATAGGACGATTTAACTCAGGTGCTTCTTCACTAACTGGGTCAACTGGTACTTCTGCACATTTTTCACCGTGCCAAAAAAGTTCCATATTGCCAGTATCTGTCACTTCACCAACAACAGCAGCATCTAAATCCCATTTTTCAAAGATGTCGATGATAGCTTGTTCTGAACCTTTTTTAGCACATAAAAGCATTCGCTCTTGTGATTCACTAAGCATAAAGTCATAAGGTGTCATACCCTCTTCCCTTGCAGGAACTTTATCAAGATGCATAATCATACCAGAACCACTTCTTCCTGCCATCTCAAAAGATGAACTTGTAAGTCCAGCAGCACCCATATCTTGGATACCTACAACATGGTCAGTTTTGAAAAGTTCCATACAAGCTTCAAGTAAAAGTTTTTCAGTAAAAGGGTCACCCACTTGAACAGTTGGACGAAGTGATTTAGACTCTTCTGTAAAGCTATCACTACTCATAACAGCCCCACCTAGTCCATCACGACCAGTTTTTGCACCAACATACATTACAGGATTACCAATACCCTCAGCAACACCTAGAAAAATCTCATCTGATTTACAGATACCAAGATTAAAAGCATTTACTAAGATATTGCCATTATAACACTCATCAAAACTAACTTCACCACCAATAGTTGGAACACCCATACAGTTACCATAACCACCGATACCCTCAGTTACACCACGAACTAAGTATCTTTGATGAGCTGATGTTTTGTCATCATTTAAAACATTACCAAATCTTAAAGCATTTAAAGATGCAACAGGTCTAGCACCCATAGTAAATACATCTCTCATAATCCCACCAACACCAGTTGCAGCACCTTGATAAGGTTCTATAAAACTTGGGTGATTATGCGATTCCATTTTAAAAACAGCAGCATAACCATCACCAATATCTATAACACCAGCATTTTCACCTGGACCTTGGATAACCCATGGAGCTTTTGTTGGAAAACCTTTTAAGTGTACTTTAGATGATTTATAAGAACAATGCTCACTCCACATAGCTGAAAAAATACCTAACTCAACTAAGTTTGGCTCACGCTTCAAAATCTCTTTTATATGTGTGTAATCTTCTTGAGATAACTTATGGTTTGCTAATTGTGCATCTATATCTGCTAATTGTTCATTCAATGGAAAATCCTAAATTATGGTTTTAAAAATAGATTATATCAAAATGTCAAATTTTTATTCAACTTTTTCAAAATCTTCTATATATTTACTTAAAGATGTAGAATCATCTATACTATCTATGCGTTCTTTTGTTTCTAAAAACTTATCTAAATTATCTAAAAATAGATCTATCAATACTGGATCAAAATGCCTACCTCTTTCTTCTTTAAAAAGATTTACTATTTTCTCAATAGACCAAGCTTTTTTATAAACTCTATCTGAACCTAAAGCATCAAAAACATCAGCAATAGCAGTAATTCGTCCATAAATATGAATCTCTTCACCCTTAATACCACGAGGGTAACCACCTCCAGCATATTTCTCATGATGTTCATAAGCTACAATAGATGCTACTTTAAATATAGATCTATTTGAATGTTTTAACATTTCATGCCCTATTTCAGCATGAGCTTTCATAACTTCAAACTCTTTATCTGTAAATCTTCCAGGTTTATTTAGTATTCTATCTGGTATACCAATCTTACCTATATCATGCATAGGTGATGCATTTTTAAGTAGTAAAGATTCCTCTACACTCATTCCATAAAATCTTGCTAACATATAAGAGTATTCTGCAACCCTTTTTACATGATTACCTGTTTCTTTTGAACGCTCTTCAGCAATAGCACCAAGAGTAAAAATAATCTCTCTTTGAGTATCTTCAAGTTCATCATTTAACTCTCTTATCTCATGAGTAGCTTCTTGAACTTTTTTCTCAATAATTGCAGATTTTTCTCTCTCTTGTGATAATAACTCTTCAGCAATATACATATGAGAATCGATTAATTTACTAATTTGAGATATTTCATCATCTGCTTCATAAGACATATGCATAACACCATCTCTTTTTCTTGATAGAAATTCAAAAAATGAATTCATACCATTTTCCAAAAGATGTAACTGAGCCAAGATGGATTTTGCGACTTTACTATTTATATAGTACATAAATATAAATATACAAATAACTAACGATATAACTAAAGTTCTTCTTTCTTCTATAACTTTTGTTAATTCTTCTGTTCTTTTTTGAGAAATACACTCAATCTGAGAGTTTAAGGTGCTAAGTTCATTAAAGATAATATTACTTGTTGTTGTAAGTGCCGAAACTGCATACATACCATCTTCAAAGCTATCTTTAACTTCAGATTCTAGTGAATCTGTTATATCTTTATAACCAATAAGTCTTTTTTTTATCCTATTTATAGTTTCAAAACTATCTTTAGAATCTTTTAAAAATTGATGACTCTTTAATAGATTCAAATTTTCAACAATAATAGTATAAATTTTTTCACTTTTATCATTATAATCTTTTTTATGAGATAAAGAATTTTCAATAGTAAGATAATCAAGTGATTTTAAATTTTTATTAATCATACCTGCATAATGATTTACTTGCTTATATTCATTATGATTCTTATCTAAGTTTTTAAGTGTATAGGAACTTGTTATAGCAAAAGTCATAATCAATGATGCCACCAATAAAATAGATAAGTAAAAAACTAAATTTATTTTATGAATTAGTTTTAATTTATTTAATAAATTTTTCATTTAGTAATTCACATTCAACTTAAAATATATAGATTTTAATTTTTTTAATTCATCTATTTCTGTCATATTATTTATGCTTTTACTTTCTCCAATAAACCAACCACTATTACTATAATCGTAATCAATTTGAATATAACCTAAGCGTAAATTAGCATAACGATTTATCACATACATCATATATGTTTCATATGCATTTCCTCTAGTTGAAAGCTTATTGTAAAGATCATATGAACCCTGAGTTAAACTAACCCAGTTTTTACTCCCATGATTGTATTCAAATCCAAACTTATACCTCTGCTTATCTCCAAAACCATATCTAGTACCTAACCAAATAGCATCTCCTGACTTAGATGAGTTATCTCCTACTGCATTTAGCAATCCACCATAATTTTTATAAGTTTGTGTATTGGGATTTGTTTCTACATGACCATAATGTAAAAATAAATCAATATTTGAATTTTTAAGATTTCTTACTTCAACCATTGCCCCATACATATCTACATCACCTATATTTACATTTTCTTCTATATCTAATTGATTTGCTATGATATTATCTATCTTAGAGTAACTTAATTGGATAAGTGAATTTTTTATGTTTGGTATAGTAGTATCAAAAAATAATCCATAAACATTTGTATCTTTTATATCATTATCTGAAGCACCGATATAAGCATTTCCGACAGTTGTTGAGTTTTCAGTATATCCAAATCCTTTTGCATAACCAAATCTAAAAAAACTACTTTTGTTTGATATTAATTTAGATGCATCCAATGTAAAAACAATTCCATCTGCTGCACCATCATAAAGAAGTGCTGAATAAGTAGCTTTTCTTGATGTATTGTCCTTAAATTGATGAGATGGACCATCTGAACTTGGTTGACGACCAACAGTTATAGCCATTGGGATATAACTATTTTTATTGAAAAACCAATCCAAATAAGCTCTTTCTACATATAAAGAACTATCAGAAGGTACACGACCTTGCATATTATCATAATTACTATATAAGTGTTTTGTTCCACTACCCCAGTACTTAAACATAGAAAGGCGAGTATAAATTTTCATATCTGATGTAACATCTGCATTCATATTTAACATCAGTTTGTTACTCCACATATTGCTATTAGTAACCTTATGCCCATCAGTATATTCTTTAGAAAAATTATCTATAGATGTCTTAAAAGTAACACCAAATTTTAATTTGTCTTCTAAAGTTCTAGTTTCTGTATTTTCTGCAAAATCGTATAGTTCATCAACATACTGTTCATCTTCTTTTTGTTTACTTTGAACTATAATTTGATTTTCTTTGAGTTCAGAAACACTTGTTTTTAATAATTCAACCTCTTTTAAAAGTTTTTCTATAATTAAATCTCTTGAATCTGTAGCATTTAATAATGTTGCTAAAAAAAACATAGTTATATATTTATACATTTAAAATCCCCCTGCAACTGTTGGCTTATCAGAATCAATGGCATGATTGATAAGATATTCTTCTAAACTTATTTTAATAGCATCATCTAAAGTATCTATTTTATAGCGCTTCATTTTTCTTTCTGATTTAAAAACTCGCTTCCATTGTATAGCTGCTTTAGAACCAGCAGATAAATTTAAATCTTTTGCAACAAGTTCTACATCAAGTGCATTCACATTTATAACAAAAAGAACCGATATTAAAACTAAATATGAGATTATATTTTTCATGAAATAATTATCTCCTAAAAGTTCTTAAATACTCTTAAAATAAAGAAAAATTATATTTTAATGAAAAGAAAAATCTTTTTTTTCCCTTATTTTTTTCTTTAAAGAAAAAATATTTTTAAAATATATTTCTAACACTTCATACTCTTTAATCTCTTTTGGTAGATGTATTTTAAATTCATCCTCTACTTTTTTACCTATCATCGCTTTAGAAAGTGGTGAATGGATAGAGATAAGTCCATTTTCTGGTTCTGATTCTAAAACACCACAAATGGTATATATCTCTTCCTCATCTGTATCTATGTTTAGTAGTTTTACTGTACTTCCAAAACTAACTTTTGTGTGATTGTGGTTAGATGGGTCTATGATAAAAGATTTTTCTATCATAGAGTTAAGATAAAAAAGTCTTTTATCTATAAAACGAAGTTTTTCTTTTGCAGCATGATAGTCAGCATTTTCACTTCTATCTCCAAGAGCTGCTGCAACAAGTTTTTCATGAGCAACTTTTGGTTTTTCAACTTCTAGTAGAAACTTAAACTCTTCTACTAAAAGATCATAACCCTCTAAACTCATAGGTTCTTTATTATTAATGTTTAAAACCTTTTATATAATAAGTATTTTTATTTTCTAACTTTTCTATATCAACTTTAAATTTATCACAAAAATGTTGTATTTTTTCATGAGCTTCATCAATTCTTTCTTGAGATGGTGCTTCAATCTTAATTTTAAGATAATCTTTAGTATTTGACATAGCAACAAAAGAATCATCAACTCTCAGATGAGTGTGTAAATCTAAAATATGTTTACTAATTTTATCGTATCCTATAGTATTGTTCTCTATTCTTTCTAATTGTGTCATTAAAGCTTCATTAATAACATAACCTAAACCAGTTAAAACTGCTTCTCTTTGCATAAATTTTCCTCTGTATATTAAAATAAATTAAATAATAACACTTTTTTCTTAATATTTAGTAATTATTTACCTCTTATGTACTATAATGTTGCAAATTAAAAAATAAGAGATGGCTATGACTGAAGATATACTTAAAAAAATTAAACAACTTCCACCATTACCAGAATCTGCTATGCAGATTGAAGCTGTTTATCAAGATCCAGATGGTAGTTTTAGTGATATGGTTAAGATTTTAGAAAAAGATCCATTACTTACAGCTGATATATTAAAAGCTGCAAACTCTCCATTGTATGGTTTTTCGCGTGAAATCAATGCTATAAACCAAGCTGTTGGATTATTTGGAATGGGTACTGTTCGTGGATTTGCACTTGCTTCTATCGTTAAAAAAAGTTTTACACTTGACTTATCTCCTTACAATATCAGTAATGATATGTTCTCTGCTTTTTCAAAAAAGCAGCATGCACTTATAACTGCTTGGTGTCTAAAAAAAGAAAATAAACTTTTAGGTGTTTTATCTCCAGCTGCTTTTCTAGTTGAGATTGGAAAAGTTCTTATTGCTCAACAGATTATGGCTGATGGGAAAATTGATGAATTTCGTACTGCTATGGAAGAACTTCAGGATGTTGAAGCAGCTGAGAAAAAAGTTCTTGGTGTAACTACTCCAGAAGTAAGTGCTACAATATTCAGACAATGGAAATTTGAAGATGGATTAGTTGATGTTATAGGTAACTGTATGAATCCAGATGATGCTACAGATGTAGATAAAAAACCTGCACAAATTTTAAATGTAGTTCGAGTAGCTATACCTATGAGTGGAACACCAACTCCTGAAAGTATAGCAAATGCTAAAAAACTCATAGAAAAATATGGCTTACATATAGAGAGTTTTGAATCAGCTATAGAAAACTTCTAAAAACTTTGAAACCCCTACTTATAAAACTCACTCATGGTCTGAGTGAGCAAGATATACTTACCGATGAAAGACCAATTATAGAAGACTTTTTATCAAAAGAATACATTACAAAAAAAGAAAATATTTATAAATTTAATTCAAAATATCGTGCTGGAACTTTAGGTCTTGTTCAAAAAGGCACAGCTTATCTAAATGTTATTGGTGAAAATGTTAGAGATTTGTTCATAGATGAAAATAGTTTAAACAAAGCACAAGAAGGTGATTTAGCTATTGCTCAAAGACTTTTAGGCAAGAGAGGAACACCTAGTGCAAAAATCATAGAGATTATTGGTCGTGCAGAAAGCTATAGTATAGCTTATATACTTCATAAAGAGAGTAAAAATCATCTTCTTGATATAAAAACAAATCACCCTAGTGGTGTTGAGATTTGTGAAGATGAACTAAGTTCTTATACAGATGGGGATATCTTTAAGATAAATAATCAAAACAATACCATAATGGAAAAACTTGGAAATATAAAAGACCCACAAGTTGATGAGAAGATAGTTTTAGCACAGTTTAACAAACATGATGAGTTTGATGAAGAGGTTTTAAAACTTGCTACATCTTTTAATGAAGTAGATGCTTCTAAATATCCAAATAGAGTTGATTTAAGAGAATTAAGTTTTTGTACAATAGACCCTGTAACTGCAAAAGATTATGATGATGCTATATACTGGGACGATAAAAACTCAACTCTTTATGTAGCTATAGCAGATGTGAGTAGTTATGTAACACCTTTTGGTACGATAGATAATGAAGCTATATATAGAAGTTTTTCCATCTATCTACCACATCGTTCAATCCCGATGCTCCCTCGTCAACTTAGTGAAACACTTTGTTCTCTTCAAGCTGATGTAGATAGACTAGCTTTTGTTTTTGAGATGAAAATAGATACTGAAAAACTTGAAGTTACAAATGCTAAAGTTTATGAGGCGATTATACATTCTCAAAGAAGATTTAACTATGAAGAGATAGATGCTTTCTTTGAAAAAAAACTAAAAGCTACAAACTCATCTGAAGAAGAGATATTTAAATGGATAACAAAACTAAAAGTTATAACAGATGCACTTAAAGTAAAAAGATTAAAAGTTGGTTATGATTTTCGCTCAACTGAGATAGATATGAACTTAGATAAAGATGGAAATATAGCTTCAACTACCATGGCAGAAGAGACACCATCTCATGCACTTATAGAAGACTGTATGCTTTTAGCAAATAAATCTGCCGCTGCATCTTTTTCACGAGGTATTTTTAGGATTCATGAAGCACCAACTCAAAGCAAACTTCAAAAACTTTACCAAGAGTTAGCAAGTGTTGGCATCTTTTGTGACATAAAAGAATCTGTAAAAGAGACCATAACAGATATACAAAAACAAGCAAAAGAGATGGGTTTAGAAGCTGAAGTCGATACCCTTATCATCCGTTCTCAGATGCAAGCAAGATATGCACCATATAACTCTGGACACTTTGGTTTAGGCTTTGAAGCTTATACACACTTTACTTCACCTATCCGTCGTTACTCTGACCTTATAGTTCATAGGCTACTAAAAGCTATAAATAAAGATGACAAAGAGGAAGGTAGTTATGTTCTTAGAAATATAGAATCTTTAAGTATGACCATAAGTGAAAAAGAGAGAGAAGCAAGTACGATAGAGCTTGATTTTATGGCTAGAAAATATGCAAGATGGGCTGAGAAAAATCTAAACAAAAGATTTAAAGCTAAAATCTCATCAACAGATATAGACACAAAAGCTGAACTAAGAGATGAGATAATCGGTGCAAAACTAAACATAACTTCAAATGGGAACTATGTACTTTTTCAAGATGTAGTAGTTGAGATAACAAAAGTAGATATACTAAGAGCAAAAATCTTTGCTATAGTTATCGAGGACACAGATGTATAAAAATGAGTTAGACAAACATATACAAAACAACTCACTTTCAAATAGTTTTATACTATTTGGAGAGAGTAGTTTTTTGATAGATAGATATACTAAAATCTTAACAAATATAGAGGATGCTTCTATCTTGTCTTTTTACTTTGATGAGTACAACTACTCTAGTGCAAAAGCTCATCTCTCTCAAGCTTCACTTTTTGGTGGGCGAAATATCCTTATAATAAAAAGTGAAAAAAAAGTACCTAAAAAAGAGTTAGATAGTTTTATAGAGTTATGTGAAAAAAATCAAGAAAATCTTTTTATATATGCTTACTATGGAAGTGACCATAAAACATATACAAAAGCATTTTCTAAAAAAAGTACGATGAGTGTAAGGTTTTTCCACCCAAAAGAGTATGAAGCACAAAATATCATAGCTCAAATAGCAAGAGAAAAAAAAGTAAATATAGATAAAAATGCAATCTTACACCTTTTAAATCTACATAACTCAGATATAGCACTAGCATCTAATGAGATAGAAAAGTTTCAAGTTTATAACAAACCCATAGCAACAAAAGATATAGATAGACTTGTCTATGGATTGGCTGAGATAAATATAGATGATTTGATAAAAAATATACTAGCTAAAAAAGAGTTTACAAAAGATATACATTCCATACTAGAACACGGTGAGGATGAGATTAAAATCATAACAGCTATAACATCATACCTAACACAACTATATATGTTTAACATCTATATAAGGGTAAATGGTACACCCAATGCCATGGAGATTTTAGGTTACCCTGCCCCAAAATTTGTAGTTGATGAAAAAGCAAATATGAGTTTAAAATTTAAACCTCAAACTTACTACAAACTGCATAAACTTCTACTAGATGCTGAACTAAAGATGAAAAGTTCAAATGTTGATAAAGAAGCTATACTTTTATCTACTTTGATAAGGCTACAAAGATTACTATAAAAGCTAAATATTTTTGATTTTAAGTGCTTAGATTTAAATGTTTGAGTAAAGGAGGCTACATTAGTAGCTGACTGCACTCATCATTTGAAGATGAGTGCTTAAAATCAAAAAGATTAGTTTTTATCTTGGTCTACGATTTTTCCTGCTGATATCCATGGCATCATTTCACGAAGTTTGTTACCAGTTTTAGTGATAAGTTTTTCTTTGTCATTTGCACGCTCAGCATTCATACGAGGATAACCTGCTTGACCTTCTAAGATAAAGTCTTTTGCAAATCTACCATCTTGAATCTCAGTTAAGATATCACGCATAGCTTGTTTTGACTCAGCATTGATAACTCTTTTACCTGAAACATAATCACCATACTCAGCAGTGTTAGAGATAGAGTATCTCATATCAGCGATTCCACCCTCAAACATTAAATCAACGATTAGTTTAAGTTCGTGTAAACACTCAAAGTATGCAAGTTCAGGAGCATAACCAGCTTCT
>CAZSWW010000036.1:0-2568 GCA_964611265.1 uncultured Sulfurimonas sp.
TAGATAGTAGTGCTAAAAATCTTTTAAATATTATAAATGATATATTAGATTCTTCTAAAATAGAAGCTGGAAAATTAACTATTGAAAAAGAAGATTTTAATTTAGAAGAGTTATTTACCGATATAAAAAGTATAATTAAAATAAAAACAGATGAGAAAGGTTTGGATTTTCATATAAAACACAACTGCTCATCAAACAATATATGCCTTGGAGATCCTTTAAGAATTACACAAATACTTATAAATCTACTTGGAAATGCTGTAAAATTTACACAAATAGGCAAAATAGAATTAGATGCACAAAGAGAAAATGACAATAAAGTAAGATTTACTATAAGTGATACTGGTATAGGATTGAATGAAAAACAAATAGATAAACTATTTCAAAGTTTTACTCAAGCAGATGGGACTACTACTAGAAAATATGGTGGCACAGGACTTGGACTTTCTATCTCTAAACAACTAGTAGAACTTATGAATGGTAAAATATGGGTAGAGAGTGAAGTTGATGTTGGAAGTCGATTTATATTTGAGATAGAACTACCAAAAGGTGATATAGATAAAATAATCAAAAAAGAAAATATAAGCTTAGATCAAATTTCTACTTTAAAGGGTAGTAATATATTGTTGGTAGAAGATAATCTTACAAACCAAGAGATTATAAAAGGACTTTTAGAAAATAGCAAGATAAATATTGATATAGCCAATAATGGAAAAGAAGCTGTAAATTTATACAAAATCAATGAAAAAAAATATGAACTAATTTTTATGGATATGCAAATGCCTATAATGGATGGTATAGAAGCTACTAAAATAATCAGAAAATTAAATAAAGATATTCCGATCATAGCACTAACTGCAAATGCTATGAAAGATGATAAAATATCAACAAAAAATGCAGGTATGAATGAGCATTTAAGTAAACCTATCGAAGTGGATAAATTATTTTCTATCCTTTTAAAATATATATCCAAAAAAGCAGACACTTCAAAACAAATTAGTGAGCCAAAAGAAGATATAAAGTTACCAAACTTTATAAATATAGATGCTAAAGTAGGATTATCAAATATGGCTGATAATAAAAAACTATATCTCAAAATACTAAATGATTTTTATGCTAACAATAAAGATTTAAGACTTGAAGGTTTAGATGATAAAGAGTTACAAAGAGTAGCTCATACCATTAAAGGACTATCTGCAAATATAGGGGCTAACTCTTTAAGTAAGGTATCTAAAGAGTTAGAAGAGACTCTAAGCAAAGATTTATTTGATAAGTTTTATAATGAGTTGAGTGTGGTTTTAGATGAATTAAAAGATTTAAATATAAATAAACTACAAAATAAACAAACTCAAAATCTTTTAAAATTAGATACTACAAAAAGAGATGAGTTATTTAATTCTATCAAAGAGTTTGCAAATCAAAGAAAAGCTAAACAAATTAAAGAGCTAATCAATGAGTTGGAAAAATATAAATTAGATAAAGAAGATAAAAATACTTTAGAAAAAATAACTAATTTATTAAAACAAAGAGATTACAAAGAGATGAAAAGGATAATTTAGATGGAAAACAAGACAATACTGATTGTAGATGACACAGTATCAAATCTTGATATATTAGGTGAACTTTTAAAACAATACAATGTAATAGATGCTATTAGTGGAGAAGATGCATTTGATGCACTTGAAGATATAGAAGTTGACTTAATTTTACTTGATATTATGATGCCAGATATGGATGGATATGAAGTTTGTCAAAAATTAAAATCGAATCAAACTACAAAAGATATACCTATCATATTTATTACTGCAAAAACAGATGAAGACAGTATAGAAAAAGCTTATGATGTAGGTGGTATAGATTATATCACTAAACCATTTAAACCAAAAGAATTATTAGTAAGAGTTAGAAGGGAATTGCAGCTTCAAGAGCTACAAACAAAATTAAAACTTTTAGCATCAACTGATCCTATGACAAGATTGTACAATAGACGATATTTTACAAAAACATCAAAACATACACTTGATTTATCAAAAAGAGAAAAACAGAATCTTTCAATAATTATGCTTGATATTGATAAATTCAAGAATGTAAATGATACTTATGGTCATCAAGTAGGTGATGATGTGATTATAACTTTAGCAAATAAACTTATAGAACATCAAAGAAAAAGTGATATTATTTGTAGATATGGTGGTGAAGAATTTGTAATATTATTACCAAACACTTCAATAGAAAGTTCTGAAATAGTAGCCAAAAAAATTAGAAAAGATATAGAATCTTTAACTATAAAGGTACCATCAAACGAAAACTTAAAATTTACAATAAGTTTGGGTGTATCTCAAGTAGATTTAGAAAATGAAAACAATATAGAATTAGCTTTAAAAAGAGCAGATGATGCCCTTTATGAGGCTAAAGAGAGTGGTAGAAATAAGGTTTGCACTAAGGTTTAGTAAATCAAAATTCTCGTTTGACAATTTTGTGTGTACAAACGAGGAGGTGGTATGTTGATAACTATCTTATGTACTTTAAATTAGAGCAAAGTCAGATTAAAATTTTGGTAAGTTACTA
>CAZSWW010000036.1:2668-5124 GCA_964611265.1 uncultured Sulfurimonas sp.
AGTTACTAAATTCACTTTAAATTTATGACTAAAAAGATAAAATAAGAAAATATTTTAAAAAGGTAAATTATGTTAAGTTTAACATCATTTTTAAAGCTCTTAAAAGAGTCTTTTAGAGACTTAATGCCAATCATTTTGGTTATAGTCTTTTTTCAACTTGCCATCATCCAAAGTGTGCCTGAAAATTGGCTTTCTACTGCCATAGGTTTAGCTATAGTTGGTGTAGGACTTGCTATATTTTTACTTGGTCTTGAAGTGGCTATATTCCCTGTTGGTGAGAAGTTAGCATCTGACTTTGCACATCATGGTTCAACTTTTTGGATACTTCTGTTTGGTTTTATGGTTGGTTTTGGTACAACTATAGCAGAACCTGCACTTTTAGTTATAGCTGAAAAAGCAGCTAGTATAAGTAGTGGTCGTATTGATGCACTTGTTCTTAGACTTGTGGTTGCATTTTCTGTTGGTTTTGCTATAGTTCTTGGTGTTTATAGAATCATCAAAGGGCATCCTATACACTACTATATCATTACTGGATATATCTTAGTTGTAGCTGCAACTGCTTTTTCACCAAATGAGATAGTTGGTCTAGCATTTGACCTTGGAGGGGTTACAACTTCAACTGTTACTGTTCCTCTTGTTGCTGCATTAGGTATAGGTCTAGCATCTACGATAAAGGGTCGTAATCCTGTTTTAGATGGTTTTGGGCTTATCGCTTTTGCATCTCTTACACCTATGATTTTTGTTCAATTTTATGGTATCTTTGTTTATCAGTTTGTTGAAGTTAGTGCAGAGGCTCTACCTGTTGTTCAAGCATTAACAGAGGTTAGTGAAGCTACAGCTCATGCTAGTTTTAGTCTTTTATCTGTTTTAAAAGGTTTACTTAGTGTTTGTATGGATGTTGCTCCTATCATTGGTGTGATTTTCTTCTTCCAATATGTAATTCTTAAGAAATCTATAGACAATTTAAAAACTGTTATGATTGGTTTTGGTCTTGTTGTTATTGGGCTTGACGCTTTTATCATCGGTTTAGAGATGGGACTTTTCTCTCTTGGTGAGACTATGGCATTTGAACTTACTCAAAGTGGTAGCCATATTATCATCTATCTTTTTGCATTTTCCATAGGGTTCTCAACTACTATGGCTGAACCATCTTTAACAGCTATTGCAAAAAAAGCAAAAGAGATTAGTGATGGAAAGATAAATGACTTTGTTCTTCGTCTTTTTGTGGCATTTGGTGTTGCTATAGGTATAGCACTAGGTGCTTTTAGAATTGTAAGTGGTGGAGATATAGTTTGGTTTATCTCTGCTGGATATGTGTTTGTTATAGCTCTTACTTTTATAGCTCCTAAGTATATTATCCCTATCGCTTACGATAGTGGTGGAGTTACAACTTCAACGGTTACTGTTCCATTAGTGGCAGCACTTGGACTTGGACTTGCGACAAATATCCCAGGTCGTGACCCTCTTATAGATGGTTTTGGACTTATCGCTTTTGCATCACTTTTCCCTATGCTTACTGTTATGACTTATGGTGTTATAACTGATAGAATGGGTATAAAAGGTGAACATGAAAAAGAAGAGATGCATCTTGATGAACTTCGCCATGCTCTTGAACATGCTGAAGATATGGGACTCTCTACTGTAAATGTTGCTGGAACAGATAAACGACACTCTTATAAAATGCAATTTTCTGCTGTGCATGTTATAGTACCTTTTGATATGGAATTAAAAGCTTTACTTAGTGCGAGAAAAGCTGGAGCACATGGTGTAACAATCATGACTGCGCATGGTATGGGTCTTGATGAGATGGATAACTTTCAAAGACGACTTCATTCTGACTCAACAGATGCAAATCTAATGTTTATAACACCTACTAAAAATGTTGATGCTATTGTTAAAAAAATTGTACAAGATTTAGATATTACAGGAGATGGTTCAGGTGTAACTTACTCTTACCCTATTACACATCTAAAAGGTTTAACACTTAAAATGTCTGATCTATGATAAACACCTCTAGTCTTTCTAAACAACTTGGTATTTTACTTCCAAATACTAACAAAGCACTTGGTGAAGCACTTAAATCTGCTTCACCAAAACAGCTTGAATCCTTATCTTCATTTAAAGATTTGAAGTCTATGATGGGTTCTATACTTAAACAAAGTACAAGCTCTAGTTCATCTGACAAAGTTTTGTTAGAACTTGTAAAAAACAACCCTACTCTAAAAAATCTTGGTAGTGTATCTGGTACTATCAAGGATTTATTGAACTCTTTAAAATCAGATAAAAATCCTCTACCCATAGAAAAAACTTTGAAAAATCTACTTTTAGATATAAAAGATTTAAAAGGTTCTGAATTAAAACAAAAACTTATAAATAGTGATGCGACAGTAAAACCAGAAAAAGAAGCTGTATCTATAGAAAAAACTATTAAAAATCTTTTATCAGAACTTAAAGAT
>CAZSWW010000036.1:5224-9552 GCA_964611265.1 uncultured Sulfurimonas sp.
ATTAAAAATACTTTACTAGAGACTAAAGATACTAAAACTTTAAAAAATAATGACAAAACAACAACTACAAATCAACTTCCAAAACTAGATAAAGAGAGTGTATCTATAGAAAAAACTTTAAAAAATGTTTTAACAGATAAAACAAAAGAATTAAGTCCAAAAACTGTAGAAAAAATCCCTCTTCCTTTAGAAAAAATTGTAAAAAGTTTTTTAACAGATGCTCAGGTATTAAAGGGTTCAGAGTTAAAACAAAAACTTACAGAATTAACTACATTTTTAGAATCAAACCTAAAAAACACTAATAACTCCTCAACATCATTAAAAGATATAGTTTCAAATGATTTAAAAACTTTACTATCTACAGAAGATAAAAAAGAATCATCACCCATAGAAAAAGTTTTAAAAAACTTTCTTGTAGATATAAAAGACCTAAAAGGCTCAGAGTTAAAACATAAGCTTCTAAACTCTGGTGTTTTTTTAGAAGCCAACATAAAAAATGCAAAAGATTCACCAGAAACTTTAAAAGATATAGCATCAAATGATTTAAAAGCTATCTTACATAAAGCTGGTGAGGAGATTTCAAAATCATCACATCCAAACCAAACAGAGATTTTAAAGCAGATAGATAAACTTTCACTTCAGATAGACAATTATCAACTCATCTCATACCTTTCAAATGGTTCATCTTTATATCTACCTTTTTCTTGGGATCAATTAGAAGAGGGAGATATAGAGTTAAAAAAACTAAAAAATGACAAATTTTTTTGTGATATTAACCTAAAACTAAAAGACTTTGGTGATATAAATCTAAAACTAGCATTATATGAGACCAATCAATTAAATCTTCATTTTCACTCAGAAAGTGAAGATTTTAGAGAGTTAGTTAAACAAAATATACCTAATCTTCGTTCTGCTCTTATAGATATAAATATAACACCTAGAGAGATAAGGGTGTTTCAACCAAAACCAAAGACACAAATACAAACAAATGGTTATGGTACAATAGATGATAATTTACAAATGGGTTTTGAGATAAAAGTATGAAACAAAAAGCAGCTGCACTTAGATATGATAAAGAGAAAGAAAATGCACCTAGAGTTGTTGCAAAAGGTGATGGAACAGTAGCTGAGAACATAATTAAAATTGCACAACTACATAATCTACCTATAAAAAAAGATGAAGATTTAATTGAATTATTATCTAAAGTAGAACTAGATAAAGAAGTTCCTGATGCATTGTATAAAGCTGTCGCTGAAGTTTTTAGTTTTGTGTATAAAATTACCAAAAATAAGTAAATGTTAAGTTATAAATAACAAAAATAGTTGCAGAATATATAGAAAATGAAGAGATATTTAAAATTTTAAAAGAATTAGATGCTGATTACTCGCAAGGATACTATTTTGGAAAGCCTGAATCATTGAATATTGTTTAAATTATATAACTTATATGTTTTTCTTATATTATTTATAAGTAATACTTAATAAGTATATAATACTTTCTTTGATATAATTAGATTTATAATTAACTAAAGGATTTACAATGAGTGAAAAATCTAAAGGTATTAAAATACCTACACCATGGCGAATTAAACGCTATTACCTTTATGCTTTTGTAACAATGATAGCACTAATCTTACCATGGATACAAGTAGATGGTAACCATTTCTTTTTACTTAGTTTTGACAAACTAAAGCTACACCTAGCATTTGTACAGTTTGATATGCAAGAACTTTACTTGATGCCTTTCTTACTAATGATTATGTTTTTGGGTATATTTGGTATGACTGTTATGGGTGGTCGTGTGTTTTGTGGATGGGTTTGTCCACAAACGGTTTTTCGTGTAATCTATCGTGATCTGATTGAAACTAAAATTCTTGGTCTTCGTGGGCGTATTAAAAACAAACAAAAAGAACCAGATATGTCAAAACCTGAAAACAAAGTTAAAAAGGCCATTGCTATCGCAATGTGGACTGTTTTAGCACTTGTTGCTGGTGCGGATTTTATGTGGTATTTTGTACCTCCTGAAGATTTTTTCACTTACCTTTCAGATATAAATAACCACTGGGTTTTATTTGGTACTGTTTTTGGTATAGCTGCTTTTTTAATTTACGATATTGTATTTTTAAAAGAAAACTTTTGTATTTATGTATGTCCATATTCAAGAATCCAATCTGTTTTATATGATGACCATACTGTAATGGCACTTTACAATGAACATCGTGGTGGTCATATCTATGATGGTCATGAGAAAAAATACTCTAAACAAAAAGAGATTGTAGCAGCTGAACCTCATGCTGAATGTACTGCTTGTGAGAGTTGTGTAACTGTTTGTCCTACTCATATTGATATCCGTCAAGGTCTTCAACTAGAGTGTATTAACTGTCTTGAATGTGTTGATGCTTGTACAACTGTTATGGGTAAACTAGGTAAACCATCACTTATTACATGGTCTAGTAATTATGAGATAGTTGAACAAAAAGGTAAAACAAAATACTTCCGTCCTAAAGTTTTATCATATATTGCAATTCTTATTGGTCTTGCTGTTATCATTGGAGTTATGGGTAGTAAAAAAGAGCATATGTTACTAAACATCAACAAAGAAACAAGACTTTACTCTACTAAGGCTATAGCAGATGGTAAAGTAAGAGTTGATAATGCTTATGTTTTCTTACTTCAAAATATTCAAAATGAAAAAATGAAGTATTACTTTGATGTTATCCCTCCAAAAGGTATGGAAGGTAAAATCACAGTTTCTAAACCAAACAAACCATTTATGGTAACACCTGGGTTTAAAAAGAAAAAGATTGTAATCCTTACTACAACAGAAGTTTTAGCTGATGATTCTAGAAAAGATACAGTTATACCTATCCAAATTAGAGCTTATGCACTAGATAAAAATGGTAAGAAAAGTGAAAAGATTATGGTTATGAGAAATTCTACATTTATCTTTCCAAGATCAGATATCTTACACTCTGCTAAATAGTTATAATTTTCCAACTTTATGTTGGAAAATTTCTTACAAAACCGATTTATCCACTAATTTTAGTTATAATTTTCTTATGAAAAAATCAACAAATATATTAACACAATTTAAAGAATTCTATAATCAAAAACCAGATGAGAATATAGAAGCAGTTTTAGAACGATTTGCCATCTTTGGTGGTAAAGGTTTTGATATAGAGTATTATCTACCTATAGATGAACTTATAGAGTATGAGATACTTGAAAAGTATAAATACCTCCATGAAGATATAACAGAACTTACAGATGGAAGACCTCTACTTCATGCAATACTAACAGGTATCGCATTAGGAGATAGACGAACTCACTCAGCTTTTAAAAGAGCAAGAGTAAGTGAAAAAGAGGGTTTAGAAGCTATAGAAGAACTTGTTGAACTTGGTCTTGTTAAACTTGAAAAAACTAAACAAAAATCTACAAGCTGGATAGACTCAGATAGAGCAGATGATAAACTTATATTTACCTCTCCATTTTTAAGATTTTGGTTTGCATTTATCTCACCTATATTTAAAGGTATCAAAGATGGTGATTTTAAAGAGTTTGAAAAAAGATACGAAAACCATAAAGCTGGTTTTACAGACTACATCTTTACACAACTCTCTTATGAACTTTTAAAACTAAACTCTAAAGATGATAAAATCATAGAGATTGGTAGCTACTGGAACAAAGATTTAGAAATAGATATCTATGCAAAAACAGAATCAGGTAAAACTATAGTAGGGACTACAAAATATACAAATTCAAAGATGAAAAAGTCAGAACTTACAAAACTTCAACAGATGTGTGAAGATGCTGACATCAAAGCTGATATATTTGTACTTGTATCTAAAAATGGTTTTTCAAGCGAGTTAAAATCACTAAAAGGTGAGAACATAAAACTTTACACTCTTAAACATTTTAAAAATCTACTAAAATAATGAAAACACTACTCTTACATGGCTGGGGTGGAAGTAACTCTCCACATTGGCAAAGTTGGTTAGCATCTGAGTTAGCTAAAGATTATGGCTGTGTTAGTTTTTTGAAGTTTAGTGATATAGACTTTCCAAAGTTTGATGTTTGGCAAGATGAGTTAGAAAAACATATAAAAGAGTTTCAACCAGATGTAGTAGTTTGTCATTCATTGGCAAATATCTTATGGTTTCATCTTTGTAACAATGGTAAAATAACAAATAGTGTAAAAAAACTTTACCTAGTAGCACCACCAAGTTTAACTTGTGATATAGAGGAGTTAAAAAGTTTTTACCCTGTGAAAATACCTACAAACCTATATGCAAATGAAACTTTACTTATAACATCAACAAATGATAAGTA
>CAZSWW010000037.1:0-9203 GCA_964611265.1 uncultured Sulfurimonas sp.
CTCTTTTTATATACTTTAACTCAACTATGGCGAAGTATTTTACATAAGGGTTAAAGGGTGTTATAAAAAGGTCTGCAAACCCTTTGTTTAGTTCTGCTTCACTTCTTGTTATGAAGTAAGGTATAAGTGAGAAGTAAGTTATATACATAGCTTTTATATGTGATTCTTTCTCTATGTAATCTCTTATGCTTGATGAGTTTTCTATCTTTTTAGCTAGAAAGCTAAAAAGGTTTATATCACCTTTTAATGCAAACTCTTTTGCCTCTTTATTTAACTCTGCTGTATCTATAGTTAGTATATTTTCTGCTAAGAGTGAAGTAGCTACAAACTCTGAATCTATCCTTTTTATAGTTTCATTTGGGATCTGTAGTATTAGGTCTAACTCTTGAGTTTTTATAGTTACAAGCCCTAAATAAAAAAGTAAAGATTTAAAGTTTAACTCCTCTGATAAGTTTAATGCACTAAAGTCTTGCACTAAGTAAGGGATGCTAGTTTCGTTGTTAGATAGTAAATCTCTTAGAGTATCAAAGTTACCATTTAGTTTTTTGTTAGTGTAGATTAGATGTCTTAGTTTTGAGTAGTCACTTCTTACATTTATGTCTATCATCTCATCTGGGTAAGTGTTATTTGGTATATACTCTTTTGTAAAGTATAAAATCATATCAGTGTTAAAAATAGTATGTTTAGTACCTTTTGAAAATATATAGTTGTTATACCATTTTCTTGTATCGGTTAAAACATCATTTGAGATGTTGTAGTGGTTAAACATATCTTTTACTTCATCTGTTGTTATACCTACCATATCGTTAAACTCTTTTTTTATAGATATATTTGACCCTATATTAAACCCACTTGTAACATCATACATAGTCATAGGTGTTACACCTGTTATAAAGATTCTTTTTAATGGGGAATTTTCCTCTGCTGTTGCACTCTTTAGCATAGTAAAAAACTCTTTATAAAAGGCTGTTTTATCTGTTATAAGTTCTTCATAATTTGTACTCTCTTGGATTAGTAGTCTGTTTGCGAAGTGGTCGTATTCGTCTATGAGTATGTATAGGGATTTTTGGTTATTTTTTAAAAAACCAAATATTTTATAAAAGTTATCTTTTATATTTTCACCTAGTTGTATATCAAGATTGTATTTTTTTATAAAGTTTTCAAATGTTATGTTCACATAAAATCTAAATCTTTCATTTACATCATCTATACTTATACCACTAAAATCAAACTTTAGTATATAAAAGTTATTTACTTCATCTGTAGGATGCTTACCTACATAAGTATCACTAAAAAGTTCATCAAATCTATCTTTATAGTGTATATCATAGTAGTAGTGAAGCATAGAGATAAGAAGAGATTTACCAAAACGGCGAGGTCTAAGAAACATTAGAAAACTTCCAGCATCTTCTAACTCTTTTATATATGATGTTTTATCTATGAAGTAGTAATTTTCCTCTTTTAGTCTTTTATAATCGCTTATGCCATAAGGTATCTTTTGCATCTGTTTTTCCTACCATTTTATAATTTTTCTCATTAAGTCAAGAACTACTTAAAAAAAATCAAAATCACTAACTTCTTCTATACCTTCATCATCTATATCTGCAAATAGTGTTTCTATCTGTAAACAAGAACTAAAAAGAGCTGCATCGTGTGAATGTATGCTAACATCATCTTGGTCTATAAAAACACTCTGTCTCCAACGGGAAAGTTCATCTCTAACTATGTGTAAGTTTTTAACAAAAGTAGAATGTTCACTAATAGAAAGAATCCCTATATCTAAGTCACTTAATAACTCTGCTAAGCGTTCAATAACAGTATAAATCTCTACAAACTCATCAAAAGGTTCAATTGCTTCTGCATATTTATGTAAAAACTTAGATATAGAAGTAAGATCTGTTGATGTTCCCTCTTCAAATTCTGAAATTGCTTCGTAAAAACTCGCATCAATCTTATCTAGTTCTAAAAGTTTTGAGATTAAAGTAGGGTCGACATCTGCTGAGTATTCTCTTGCTGATATATCTATATTTTCTCGTGCTTTTTTTATTTGTACTTTATCTGGTTTAACACTTATTGTTTTTTCTTGGACAACTAATTTTTCCAATGACTGAGTATAAGAGTTTTCTTTTTCTCTTATATGTTCTTCAAATGTAATATCTATAAATATAAACATATCATCATGTCCATCAGACATATCGATATCTTTTTTATAAACTCTAAATATTTTTATACCATTTTCAGTAGTTAAGTAAACTCTATTGTGTTCATAATCTTTTTCATTATAATCATCTAGTGAACGCATATAACCTTTTTTTTGTTCAAATAAATCTTGTTTATTAATCTTACCAAATAGAGATTCAAATGATTTAGAAAAATGTACAACTTTATCATTTTGAAAAATAATCATAGGTAAGCTATATGCTTCTGTGATCTTAGAAAGCATCTCTTTTTCTTTAGATAAAAGCTCAGCTTGTTGATTTTCTCGAATCAGTTTTGCTAAAAGATGAGTTTGAGAAAGAGAATAAGCAACATCATTAATAGTTTCTATAAAAGCTTTTTTATCAAGTGGTTTTATAAGATACTTATCAATTTTTAAGCTAATAGATTTTATAAAATACTCTTGGTCATTAAATGCTGTAAGCATGATTACTGGTATATTTCTATCACCTGAACGAATCTGTTCAATCATCTCTAAGCCATTCATTTTTGGCATTTGAATGTCAGACATGATTAAGTCTATCTTATCTTGATGTTTATAGTAAAGTTCTAAACCCTCTTCACCATCACTCGCAACTATTATTTTTTTAAAAAATATTTTAAGTATTTTTTCGATTTCTTTTTGAGCAGAGATTTCATCTTCTGCATACAAAACAGTTAGATTTTTTGTTAATTCTCTAACTTTTTTAACATCAATCATCTATAACTATCCTTTAGTAAATTTTATTTGAAATATAGTTATACCATTTGATGAATCTACATGTATAGTTGTTCCATCAACCTCTTCGATCATTTTTTTTGTCATATATAAACCTATACCTGTACCTTTACCTTGCTCTTTTGTAGTAAAGTAGGGGTTAAAGATTTTGTTGATTATTTTTTTAGGTATACCACCTGCATTATCTTCAATAAAAAGGATGATATTATCTTCGGATTCTTTTGTGTATATTTTTATACATTTTTCATCTTCACCAGTATAATTATCATAAGCATCTCTTGCATTACCTATAATGTTCATAAGTGAATGTTCTACAGATGTTTTGTTATGAAACACTTTTATAGAACTATCAACATCTATCTGAAGTTTTATAGAACGGTTTACTAGCTGAGACATTATCATCTTTTGAACATTTATAACTGATTCATTAAGGATTATTTCATCTTGAGATGTCTCTTTGTTAAACTCCATAAAATCATTTATAGTTTCTGACATTTTTTGAACTTGTTCTTGTATAAAAGTAGTAGTTTTTTCAAGTTCATCATCATCAAGTGAACCTATGCTATTTAAAAGTGAAAGGTTAAGAGCAGATGCAGCTACAACATTTAAAGGTTGTCTCCATTGGTGTGCTATCATATTCATCATCTCACCCATTTGTGCAAGTTTTGATTGCTCCATTAACAGACGGTCTTTTTTTTGATTTTCTTTAACCTCTTTCTCTAGTTTTTTAACAGTATCCACAAGTTTTTTATGATATGATTGCTCAACATGTAAACCACATTCAAGTTTTTTCATTTTTTCTATAAGTGATGCAATATACTTTCTTTTTATAAGAGAGCCATGCTGAGGAGCGATAAGCTCAATATCTAGTTTTTCTATCTTCTGAAGTGCATAGTTGAAAATATCACGACTTGGTATATATAGTTCATGAAATTTTTTAGCTTCTTCAAAATAGTTTTCATCTGCATAAAATTTCCATGATTTTTCTAATCCACCAAAGATATCACCTGAAAAAAGCACTTTGTTATTAACATCATAAGATACAAATGCACCTGGTGCATGACAATAAGGAGTAGTTAAAAATTCTAATTCTAATCCAGATTTTGTTTTAAGTGAAAAATAATTTGATTCAATATTATAATAATCTGATTTAATATTGTAATGCTTTAAAAATATACTTACACTTTTATGAGTAACAATCTGCAAATCATCTCTATCGATTAATTTTTCCATAGCTGGAACTGCTGCTGCTACATCAGGGTCTTGATGGTGTAATATGATGTACTTTATCTGTTTTAAATCTATAAGTTCTTTGGTTTTTCTGATAACAGCTTTAGCTTCTAACATCGAACCTGGGTCAATTAAAATAGATTCATCACCGTTTACTATTAAATATGGATGACATTGAAAAGGATCATTTTCAAGATATTTACCTATCCAGTATATATTTTTAGATATCTCAATCGGTTTACTAAAATTCATGTTTTTCTCACTTATCTGTTAATTTATCTGATGGTCGTCCAAGTAAATAACCTTGTGCATAATCAAACCCAAGTTCTTTACCTATCTCTAATATCTCTTGTTCTTCAACTCCAACTAGAATAGTCTTCATATCGACATCTTTTGCATAATTTATAAAAAAAGATAACAATTTTTTAGCTTTTTTATTTTTTAGCGCTCTTTTCAATAAACTTTGATTTATTTTGACATATTCTGGTTCTAAAATCATTAGTATTTCTAAATTTATATGGCTTATCCCAAAGTCTTTTAACACAGTTTTATAACCTAGCTTTTTAAATTCTAGTAAAGTTTTTAAACTTTTTGATTTTGCATCTAAGAGTTGACTATCTATAACATTTAAAACAACTCTATTTGGTTTGATGTTGTACTTTGAACATAGATAAATTATGTAATTTTTCATAACTGTAGATTTTAAGTTTTCATTGCTTAGATTTATATGAAAATCCAAATCTGTATATGAAAATCTTTCAAAGGCTTTATCAAAAACTGCTTTTGAAATCTCTTCTATAACCCCAGCTTTTTCACTCATAGAAACAAAAAATTTTGGTAGAATATATTTTTTACCATATTTGATTCTATAATAAACTTCATAAGTCTTAATCTCTTCATCATGTAAGTTTACTATAGGTTGATAAAAAGGAACCATTGTTTTTTGTTCTAAAACATCTATAGTCTCTTCTAACCACTTTAAGGATTCATCTTTAACAGTTTCCAATGGCTCTATGTCAGAGATAAACATACCATCATCATTTGAAGCTATATCTTTTATGATATGATCGATATGATCCAAAATAAACTTACAACTTTTGTCAACTATAGAGTGTTTTTTTGATGAGATCATCATACCATATGATAGAGTGATATGAAGTTTTACTTTGTTAAATTCAGATATTAGTGAATTGTGTCTATATGAAAAATCTTGCAACGAACCCATTATATCTTTTAAGTATTTTTTTTCAACACTATATATAAGTATACCTTGGTCTATTTTTGCAAAACACCCATCTTCCATACCAAAAAATAAAAGATGCTCAGTAACCGTTTTGACAATAGATGTTTTAGCCTCTTCACCAAATTCACGAACCAATTCGTTGAACTTATCTACAAGAACTAAAAATATAACTTGGTTATCATCTTTCAATAAAGTTTGAACTTTTTTATCTTCACTACATTTGTAAATACTATCACTGTTTTTTTTCTCAACAGCTATAGTAGAACAAACTTTAAAAAGTAGTTGAAAAAGTTTATCTACAGCTACAGGTTTTAATAAGATACCATCTATCTGAAAGTTTATAGAACTTCTTAGACTTTCTCCAGAATTATGTGCAGTCATAATGATAATATGTTGATTAGGCTCAATTTTTAAAATCTCACCTATCATAGTTATACCATCCATTATAGGCATGGTCAAATCAGTAATAATTACATCATAATAATTATCTTTATAAAGGTCTAATGCTTCTTGACCATTATTAGCTGTTTGAACCTCCTTAAATAGTACAGAAAAAATCTTTTTATATTGGGATTGAGTTTCTTCATCATCTTCTACATATAAAACACAAAGATGCTTAGAAATATTAAATAACTCTTTTTTCATTTGATTAATACCTAATTTTTTTCATTGAGTTTATTATAACCTAAAAATAGTATAATTACATAGTTAATAATTATTATGAAAGATAAAAATGAAAATTTTAGTACCAAACTACATATACACGAGTGAAAAGGTTTTAAAAAATCTATCTGTTGCTTTTGATAAAACCATAAAAAAGATAGCTTCTTTAGATACACTAAAAAAAGAGTATCCAAATGCCGAGATTATAAAACTAAAAGAAAACTCATTATTGATGCCAGGACTTATAAATGCCCATGTTCATATAGAATTTAGTGCAAACAAAACAAACCTAAGTTATGGTGATTTTATAAACTGGTTATATAGTGTTATAGAAAACCGTGAAGAGCTTATAAATGGATGCGACAAAGATTGTATGGCAAAAGCGATAGATGCTATGCTTGAGAGTGGCATCACAACTTTTGGTGCTATAAGTTCCCATGCTATGGACTTAGAAGCTTGTGCAAATGCAAAACAAAATGTTGTGTTTTTCAACGAACTTATAGGTTCACAAGCTGTTATGGCTGATACTTTGTTTGGAGATTTTATATCACGATTAGATGCTTCAAAAAGTGTTAAAAGGGATGGTTTCTACCCAGCTGTAGCTATACATTCACCATACTCTGTTCATCCTATTTTAGTTAAAAAAGCATTAAAAATGGTAAAAGATGAAAACCTTAAACTAACTGCTCACTTTATGGAGAGTCAAGCTGAGAGAGATTGGCTAGATAAAAGTGATGGAGATTTTAAAGAGTTTTTTCTTAAACTTTTAAAACAAAACTCTGCTGTGTGTGATTCTAAAGAGTTTTTAAACTACTTTAATGGACACAATGCACTTTTAACTCATGGGGTAAATACTGATGATGAAGAGTTAGACACTATAGCATCAAACAACCATACCATCATCCACTGCCCCATATCAAACAGGCTTTTAGGTAACAAAACACTAAATATAAAAAAACTTATAGATAAAAATATAAGATGGGTAGTAGCTACAGATGGACTTAGTTCAAACTATAAACTAGACCTTTTTGAAGAGATGAAGATGTCACTTTTTATGCATAGTGATGCACCACTTTTAGGTTTTGCTAAAAAGCTTATAGATGGTGTAACTGTGCATCCAGCAAATGCACTAGGCTTAAATACTGGAGAGATAAAAGAGGGAAAAAATGCTGATATGCTTATACTAGACTTAGATAAAGAACCAAATGAAGAGTTAGCCATCCATTTAATACTTCATCGCTATAATATCTCAAAAGTTTACATCAACGGAAATTTAAGTAAGGAAAACTAGAACATGAAATTTATAAAAATACTTTTTTCACCCATAACGATACCTATGAAATTTATCCAAGACCATTTCAAAGCTATGATATTTTTACTAATATTATTTTTACTATTTGCACCTGAGAGTGAAAAAGACTTAGCATCAAACAACCTACAAGAGATAAACTTAGTAGGAGCGATTATGCAATCATCTGAGATAGTAAAACAGATAGATGATGCGAGAGAAGATGCAAACATAAAAGGTGTACTTCTAAATGTAAACTCCCCAGGTGGTGCAGTAGCCCCATCTATAGAGATAGCTTATGCGATAAAAAGACTTCAAAAAGAAAAACCCGTAGTTGTTTATGCAAGTGGAACTATAGCAAGTGGTAGTTACTATGCGAGTATATGGGCAGATGAGATTATGGCAAATCCGGGTAGTATGGTTGGTAGCATCGGAGTTATCATGGAGGGTGCAAACCTAAGTGGACTTATGCAAAAACTAGGTGTAGAATCTCAAAGCATCCAAGCAGGAGAGTTTAAAAAAGTTGGTACACCATCAAGAAAATGGTCAGAAGCAGAAGTAGCAGAACTAAACAAAGTTATACAAGGTACTTACGATATGTTTACAAAAGATGTAGCCGATGCGAGAGGACTTGACTATAACAAAAGAGACAGCTTCGCAAATGCACATATCTTTACAGCTAAACAAGCACAAAGTGTTGGTCTAATTGATTCTTTAGGTGTTGGTTATGATGCTAAAAAAAGAGTTGAAGCCCTTAGTCAACTAAAAAATCCTATTTGGAATAAAGAAGATAAGTTTGATAAAATTATAAAAAAATTAACAGCATCAACTGCTGTGACTCTTCATACTTATTTTCCAGCATTAGTTTTAAAATAAAATTTATGGAGATATAAAAATGAATGGAACAAAAAGAGCAAACATAAAACACGGAGCAAGTGTAGCTATAGTTTTAAAGCAAGACCAAAGGAGTGGTTTACTTACAGATGGAATTGTTAGAGATATATTAACTAAGTCACCAAACCACCCACATGGGATAAAAGTTCGTCTTATGAGTGGTGAGGTTGGTAGAGTAAAAGAGATCTATTGATTAAGAACTTTTGATTTAGCTAAAGCTTCTTCAATCTCTTGTGTAGATATATCACCGCTAAGTTTAAGTGATACATCTCCATCAACACCATCAACTTTCATATCTTTTATCTTTGCTTTTGTAGCATCACTCATACATTCACATTGTCCAGTTGAGCAGTTTTGTACCATTGTAACTATGTTCTGCTTTTTTACTTCTCCACTAAACTTTATGTTTACACCGTTGTTTGTACTAAATACATTTTTTTTCATCTTTTTTTCCTTGTTTTAATTTAAATTTTCTTTTACTTTTGGAAGTAATATTTTTTCTATATCTGCATAAGTTTTCTCAAATGCATCAAACTCTTTTCCATCAGGGTCTATAAAACCTATGTGTACTTTTTTAATAGGTTTTGAAAAAATAGGGCAGGTTTCATTTGCATGGTCACATACAGTAACCACTAAGTCAAACTCTATATCCTCTAAAGTATCTAACTTTTTAGAGTGATATTCATCTTTCCAGATGCCATAGTTTTGCAAGACTTTTTTTGCATTTTGATTTACTTTGCCACTTGGGGCTACTCCACTACTATAAGCTTGTACCCCATCAAGTTTAGCATTTATAAGTGCTTCTGCTATGATACTTCTACAACTGTTACCAGTACATAAAACTAAAACTTTTTTATCCATGATTTTTCCCTTTTATTAAAAAATTTCCATAATATTATATCTCTATCCAGTTATCATTTGTTTTATCATACATTTTTAGTTTTGAATTA
>CAZSWW010000038.1:0-9096 GCA_964611265.1 uncultured Sulfurimonas sp.
TACATCATAGAATCAGCCATAGACCACATAGGTAAAAATATACCTAAAGCCAACACCAACACAAACCCAGCGATTGCACCAATCATAACAGGTTCAATCATAGTTGAAACATTATCTATAACATCATCATATTTTTTAGCATAATAAAGAGTAATTTTATCTAGCATCTTGTTTAAACCACCAGAATCTTCACCAGCTTTTAACATCTGTAAAATCATACTATTGAACATATCTGACTCCAAAAAACCTGTATATAAAGACTTTCCATCCTCTATGGCATTTCTTATCTTCTCAAACTGTAGTTTCATATACTTGTTATCTACTATATCTATAGCAGCTCTTAAAGAGTCTATAATAGGGATACCAGCCTTTACCAATATGTTAAATATATAGATAAAACGACCAAGCATAGCATACTTAGTAACAGTACCAACAATATATATACTTAACATATATTTATCTGTTTTAAGAGCTACTGATTCACTACTATTATATATTTTATTAAATACGACTACAAAAACAATGGCACTTAAAAGTATATATATACCATAAGTAGATATAGCTTCTTCTATCCAAATCAAGATTTTAGTTGGTAATGGTAAATCTGTTCCCATCTGATTAAAGATAGAAGCAAATTGAGGAACAACAAAGGTTATAACAACAGTAAATGCTATAGCCATAGCAGTCATTGTCATAACAGGGTATCTTGTTGCTTTTTTTAGTTTTACACGGTTATCATGTATATTTTGTAAAATATCTGCTAATTTTGCAATAGACTCAGCAAGAGTACCTGTTTGCTCCCCTAGGTCAATCATAGAAACAGATAAATTCCCTAACTGCCTAGCATATACCCTAAATGAATCACTTAACCCCCGACCCTCTTCAACATCTCTATATATGTTTTCAAGCATAGCTTTAAGCATAGCATCTTCTGTTGATTTTACACACTCACTTAAACATATATTTATAGGCATACCAGCATCTAACATAATTGCCAACTGATTTAGGGCTGAAACATAATTTTCAGTATTTACCCTTTTATTTTTTATAGGGCTATTAAAACTATCTTGTATTTTTTTAAATTTTACACTAAATGGTTCATTTATCTCTTTTACAGATATAATAATCCCCAATTGCATATTTTGAAACTCTTTCATAGCATCAAGTTTTGTAGCCGTACTTAGAACTATTTTACTTTTTTTTCTGCTATGTCTATAAAAAATTTCAAAGAATTTCATATATTAAAAACCTTTATTTTGTAACTCTCATCACTTCTTCAAGTGATATAATCCCTTTTAATGCTTTTGAGATACCATCAGATAACATTGGTCTAAAAAATCCAGATTCTTCAGCTACTTTAGCTACTTCAAATTTATTTTTATTTTGAGATATCATTAGTGAAATTTCATCATTTATCTTAAGTATTTCAACAATCATAACCCTACCCTTATAACCTGTCATATTACATTTATTACAACCACGACCTTTATAAAAAACTGCATCTTTTGGTATATGAGCAGCTGGTATCCTCTCAAGCATTTTTGGATGTGGATGGTATCGTTCTCTACAATGAGTACAATTTTTTCTAACCAATCTTTGTGCAACAATTGCTAAAAGCGAATCAGCTATTAAGTAAGGTTCTAATCCCATTTGTACCATTCTACTAATAGCACTAGGTGCATCATTTGTATGCAGAGTTGAAAATACTAAGTGACCAGTAAGAGAAGCCTGAACAGCTGCATTTAAAGTATCCATATCACGGATTTCCCCAACCATTATAACATCTGGATCTTGTCTTAAAAATGACTTTAGTGCTGAGAAAAATGTAAAACCAACTTTTTCATTTACTTGAACTTGTTGAACCAATGGAAGTTGGTATTCTATAGGGTCTTCAACTGTCATAACTTTATTTCTCATACTTTTTATATCGTTAAGTGCTGCATAAAGTGTTGTAGTTTTACCACTACCAGTAGGCCCAGTAATAAGAACTATCCCATAAGGTGATGCAATTATATCTTCAAAAACTTCTAAATTTTCATCTTCTAAACCTAAATCAACAAGTTTTAAAAGTATCTTTTGTTGGTCCAATATCCTCATTACGATAGATTCACCAAAATATGTAGGTGTTGTCGAGAGTCTAAAATCGTAAACTCCCTTATTTATCTTCATACTAAAGCGTCCATCTTGTGCTTTTCTTTTTTCAGATATATCTAAATTACCTAAAATTTTTATCCGAGATGCTATAGCATTATAAATATCTAAATCAAACACAAAAATCTCTTCTAAAACACCATCAACTCTACATCTAACAGATACATTTCTTGCATCTGGTTCTATGTGAACATCACTCGCATTTCTTAAAACTGCATCTTTTAGTATAAGGTGTATCAACCTCATAACTGCACTTTCTTCTTGGTTACTACTTTTGTAAGTGTCGTCAGATATCTCTCTTTTTACTTCTTTAGCAATAGATTCTGTACTTTGTATAATATTTATACGCTGAAATATTTGTCTAACATCTTCATCTAAAGCCAAATAAAGTTTTATGGGCTTTGAAAGATTGATATTTTCTAAAGCTTCAAGTGCATCATAGCCCAGTGGGTTTGATGTAGCTACATGGATATACTCTTCACCCTCTTTTAAAGGTATAGCTTCAGCTTTTTGTAAAATACTACTAGGGTATCTATTTATAAGTTTAAAATTTAACTCATGTGCATAAATATCTATAAATTTTATCTTTAACTGATTAGATAACTCTCTAGCCATCTCTTTTTGTGTGGTATATCCCTCTTGGATGAGAATCTCACCAAGTTTTTTAGTAAAATTTGATTCCTTTTGCAACTTTAGGGCATGCATCAGATTTTCTTCTGTAATAATCCCTTTCTCAATTAAAAGGTCACCAAGTCTAAGTTTTTGTTTAATCATTAGTAATACTTTCTTCTTGTAGTTTTTTTATGACTATCAGTAATCTCAATAATCACCCTGCCCTCATCTTTTTTATCTATATAAACTTTATAATTCTCTTTATCTTTCTTAAATGTTATAACTTTAGGTTTCTTAGAGAGTAGCTTATAGTTACCATCTCTAATAGCAACAAATGTATGAGATAAAGGGTGTTCAACTATAGGTAATGCTAATGTTGAAATATCTGTATCATCATACATAAACTGATATATAAGTTTTTTTTGTAAAACTACAGATGAAAAAGCTGAGGCATCTGCTCTTGTTTGTTTAGATTTTCTAAGTCTGTGTTGAACCATAGATAAAGCATATATATAATCACATTTTAAACATGATTGAGCGATTAAAGATAAAAGTTTTTCATCTTTTTCATCTGCATAAATAATCTGCTTACCAACTCTACAAGCTTTTTCATAATTTTTATCATTAAGATGTTTTAAAAATTTATTATATTTATCTGCATAAACTGTTGAAAATATAAGTAAACTAATAAGTAGATACCTAACCATTGTTTGTTCCTTTTAACCAAGATATTAGTAAAGAGTTAGCTTTTTTAGAATTTGAATTATTAATGTATATTTTGAGTACAGCTTTTGCTCTTTTCTCATGACCTAAGGCATATTCACTTTTTGCATATATAAGCCAAGCTTCCTCTTCTCTTGAATTTATATTATTTGCTTTTTTACTCCATGCCAATGCATCTTTATATTTTTTTTGTTTGAAAAATAATTTAGCTATTTTTAGTGCTATAGAATATGTTTGCTCTCTGTTATAAACCTCAATCATCTTATCTGTAGAATTTATATTTTTTAATACTATCGAAAATGATTTATCTGTATCTTTTGGTTTAGATTCAATCTTATGAACTTTTTCAATAACTTTTTGCTTTATCTCTTTACTTTTATGTTCTATATTTTTTTTCTTAACTATTTTTCTATGTATAATCTTTTCTCTTTTTTTATTTAAAAGATTATAACTATATAGATGCAAATTATATTCAACATCTTCTATTTTTTGCTTACTATCTTTTTTAGTTTCTTGAAAAATGTCAGGTTCTTCTACTATTATTTCTTCTACAGATGGTTTTGTTTTTTTTGAAATACCCTCTTTAACATCTATAAAAATATCAGCATCTTCTACAGCTTTAGGAATATCTATCTCTACTCTCTTTACATCTTCTGAGTTTTTAAATGGATAAAGTAAACTAACTACAATAACTAATCCTAAAATAGTGATTGGTACTACTAATTTTAATAGTTTTTTTAAATGGTATCGTTTACATTTTGAATGTAAAACATCAAAATTATTATGCATCTATAATCCCTAAATCTATAGCTGACATAGTTATAACACACTTATTTACTCTGTCAAATCCAATTTTTGCATTTTCATTTGCATAATTCATTATGGAAAAAATATGTTTTAATATCTGTTTCATTTGTCTAAAGTTACCATCTGCATAAAGATTTATCTGTTTTATCTCTTTTAATGTAAAGTATTCCACAAAATTTCCCATAGAATTTCTAAAAAGTTGTGCATGTATATAATTTAAAATTTCATTAATAGTCAATTTTTCAAGATTCATTGCTAGATGTGTACGAGATGCAAAATGTTGTAAATTTAAAATCTCTAAACCCTCATCTTTATGCATAGATATAATAAAATTAAAATATCCTGTATCGGAAAGTATTCGTATATATTCTAAAACATTATCACTTAAAAGCTGTGCTTCATCTATAATAATTATATTTTCTTCTTGTGAAAACACACTAATTGCTAACTCTTTTAATTCTGTAATCGATAACTCTTTACTAATTGATTGATTTTTTAGTAAAAAATATAATAATGACTCAGGTGTAGAAAATGGCTCATTAGAAAATAAAACTCTTTTTTTCATTATGTAGTTTTCTTTTATCATATTTAACATATATGTTTTACCAACACCTGGTTCACCAAGTAAGAAAATTAGTGGTATTTTACCATCATCTATGGTTTGAATAAGCTTACTTTTTATAGAAGAAGCTGTTACACTTTCAAAATATTCACTCAAATCAAAAGTATTATTAAATACTTCAGATGCATTTTTTAAATTATCCATTTTAAAACTCTCTCATTGATGCCTCTATACTATCTATAGATGGAAATTTATTATAATCAATAATAGTTGGAGTTATAACTATAATTAATTCTTTTTTTACTATTACATTAGATTCATGTTTAAAAGCATAACCCAATATAGGTATATCACCTAATCCTGTTACTTTAGTTGTTTTTAATTCATTAGAGTAAGAAACAAGACCACCTATTACGACTCTAGATCTATTTTTTGCTTTTACTATAGAAGAAAGTTGTTTTATCCTAATATCTGGTGCTGACCTCGTACTTATTGTTGTATCAAGAACATTTAGATCATCAATCTTTTCACTTATAACAGGATTAATCCTAAGTATAATATATCCAGCTTCTGTAATTTCAGGAACTATATTTAGAGTTAAACCTATAAAAGTTGAGCCACTTCCATAGGTATTATTTGTAACTGAACCAGTTGTATCATTATTTGTTACACTACTAACTAGATACTCATAGTTTCTTTGATCACCAACATTTATAACTGCTGGTTGATTATTTAATGTCATAATCTTTGGTGTTGATAAAACATTAACATCTCCATAACTATCAAGAAAATCAATCAATCCATTCATAGAAAAATTATAAGCTATATTAGCACCACTAGCACCACCATTTTTGTTTACACTATCTACTAATGTTGCCCATGTATTTGTGTTTGCCTCACCATTAACAGATAGTTCAAACTTACTCCAATCAATACCCTTATTTTTGGTATCTGTATAAGTAACTTCTACAAGTTTTACTTCTAGTGTTACTTGTTTATGCATTCTGTCTTTAATCTTTTTAAGATATTTATCTATTCTTGTTATTTGATTATGAGTACCCGTTATAGTTATGATACCTGCATCTTTATTTATAATAGATTTACTTTTAACAGAATAATCACCATCCCTATAAAGAATATCATCTATCTCTTCACTAAGATTATTCCAAAACTTAAATTCGGAACTAGATACAACTGTTGTTGAATCAGAATTATCTGATGTTGAACTACTTGAGTTTGAACCTGAAGTTGAATTAGATGTATCAGAAGTAGAAGAACTAGAAGTACCAACATTTATATTTTTAGTTGAAGTAGTTGTATTTTGACTTAGATTAACATAATCAACAACAAATGATTTTGTTTCTAAGTAAGATATACTTAAAAGACTTTTTTCTGGATTATATTTATAAAAGATATTATTTTGAGTAAATAAAAATCTAAACATATCTTCTAAAGTATAATTTTCTATATGCACTAAATAAAGTATCTCTTCCAACCTTTTTTTTGACACATCATCTTTGATTTTTACAGAAAATCTACACTCATAAGCCATATTTTCAACTATATCAATAATCTTTACTTTTGAACTTTTATTTGGTATATCAAATGCAAAGAGTGTATCTTTACAGTTACTAGCAAATACTGTGCTAAAAAATAAAATACTAAAAATTATAAATTTCATTCTTCTTGCTCTTTCATTTCTAAAATACTCTCAATCATTTTAAATCTTAATGTTGTCTTTTTTGAATTTTGTACAAGTACTACACTGTCACTATTTATCGTTTCTATCTTAAATTCTCTAACTTTATCACCTTCATTATACCATTTCCCATCTATAAATGCTCTGTTATTTAAAATAGTTTGTAATGTAATAGCTTCTACAATATTATTTGTTTTTTTGATTTTATTCTTTTCATCATTTAAAATAGGGTTTGTACCAGAAAAAGGATCATATAAATCGTATTCAATAGTTTTTGGTATTTTAGCTGAAGTATTCATTTTCTCTATCGATTCAATTATATCTGTTATATCTATAGCCGATAAAGATAATGTTAAAATCATTAAATATATAATTATTTTCATCACAATTCAGCTCCATAATGAGATATATTTATATCAAAACTAAGGCTATTATTTATATCGATATATATATCAAAAGTATTTATTTTTAACAACGATTTTATAGAATCTATATACTGGATTAAATTTATAGTATTTTTAAAAGATGCAGATCCAGTAACAAATATATTTTCTTTTTCAAATATATTTGCCATATATAGTTTATTTAATTTTGCATAAGTTATCTCATCTATATCAATATCGTATTCTAAAGATTGTTTTAAAATATCATCAAGGATTTTAGCTATACCCATTTGATCAAAAAATATAAAATCAACTGCTTCAAGCTTTGTACTAATAAATATCTCTTTAGATTTCAATTCATTTAGATTATCTGCTAAAAGTAGTTTTTCATTTTCAGCTTTTTTTATAGCATTTTTAATTGATGTTAAATTGTTTCTTTTTAATTTAGTTTCTAAAGAAGCTATAGAGTTTTCTTTTATCTCAATATCTGAAGTTAAACTTTCTCCAAAAATATTCCAACTTAAATACACAAGTAAAAGCACCAAACTTATATATATAAAATATAATTTTTGTTTGGACATTGCCTCTAACTGTTCTTCAAATTCTACTAATTGTTCATTCATTGGTGTATCTCCACAAAACTTTCATAATAAGTTTCTGTTTTTTGAACTTTTTTTGTTAGAACATTTGAATAACCAAGAGATATAAGTTCTTTTATAAATTCAGATATATTATCTCTATGTGAATATTCAGAGATAACTTGGACTATTAAAAAATCTGAATCTCTTAATTCAAATCTTTTTGATGAAAGATTATACTTATGCATAGCTTCATTTACATCTTTCATCATTCTTTGACGATTTAAAGTATTTTTATCAAACTCTTCTAAGGCACTTATCATATTACCTAAAGCTTTGATTTTTAACTCTTTTTTATTGTTTTTTTCTTTGATTATTTTTTTGTTTTCCCTTATATCTTTTAGTTTAGCATGAAGATTTTTTGTCTTTTTTTGCATTTGTGCAACATTATGTTTTAACTCAGATTCTTTATCGACTAAAGATTCCAAAGTTATATAAGCATAGATTGGATAGATAGAAGCAAGTATTATTGCTAAAAGCATTACAACACTAAATGTACCTACATTTGTCTTGAAAAAAGGTGGTTGTCTATCATAAACAGTTAAATTTACAGGGATTATATGTTCTTGAGCAACTTCTAAAGCATATTTTGCATTAAGTGCAAAATGTTTCATCCCTATTTCAATATCTTTAAATGGGTCTAGTATACTTTTATTACTATTTTCATACCCATAGTTATCAAAAAGGTTTAAAAATCCAGGTATATCTAAACCCTCAAAATCCAAATATATGTTATGAATAGTATCTAGTTTAAAAATCCCTCTTTTATGCCCTATAGAGTGTGCTATTCTCTCAACCAATTTTGAAAGTTCCTCTTGAATATCACTCATTTGTATAAATTCATCATCGTTATAAAGTTCGTCTTTCACACCTTTTGTGGAAAGAATCTCTCTTATTTTATCTATATCTACACCTATCTTTCTAGCTAGTTCATCTAGTGTTGAGATAGTTCTTGTTGATATATATTGACCATTTTTAAAGATTACAGCATAAGCATTATGCTCACCTAGATGTATATATAGGTCATTTTTAGCATCTATTGTTTCTGTATTATATAATGCAGTATAACTAAGTGCTGATGGGAAGATAAGATCTAAATGACCGTATTTTTTTACAAAAGGGTCAAACTTTTCATTTAAAATATCTACCTCTACAGCATAAGATTCAACAAAATCTTCGTCTCCATCTTCTAATGGTATGATTAATGAAGATATTTTAAAATCTGTATCAGGATCAAGTCCAGCATCCTCATACATATTCATTTCAGATTGAATTTCGATTTTTTCTAAAGAAGTTTGTTTTGTTGTTTTATATCCATGAGTACGGGTATTTAAAGATGGTACAGTAGATGCAATAAAATATTTTGGAACTTTTTTTGTTGGAACAGGACTAAAAGTATTACCATCAAAGATAAACTCTCTATCTCCATCAATTATAAAAAGAACTTTGTCATTAATTATCATATCTATTTATACTCTTTCTTTTTTGTTTAAAATTTAGCAATTTTTATTCCATCAACAT
>CAZSWW010000039.1:0-6546 GCA_964611265.1 uncultured Sulfurimonas sp.
AAATATGCTGGTTTCTTTATGATATTTGTAACTGCATCTTTAGAAGCTACACAAGGTTTAAGTGGTTTAGCTTTTTGGGCTATGGCTACAGTAGCTGGTATCTTGATAGGTTTAGGTAATGTTACTAGATGGGCTGATGTTGTTCACCCTATACTTCATGGTGCTTATGATAAAGTTCCAAATGTACCTTTAGAATACACTAAAAGAGGTTTTGCTAGAGGTAAAAGAAGATACATAGATTGGAATGATTGGATTAAACCTGAAGCTTGGGAATATGAGCATAACATCATGCATCACTACCATTTAGGTGAAGATGATGATCCAGATAATGTTGAAAGAAATATGCAATGGCTAATTCAGTCTAAAACACCTATGTGGCTTAGAAGATTATTTGTTTATATATTTGCTATGACTTGGAAATTCACTTACTATGCACCAAATACTATGAGAATCCTTGAAAATAAAGAGAGAAGAAAGAAAAAACTAGAAGAGATAAAAGACTATAACTATCTACCATTTAATGCTCTTGGTAAAAAACTATGGAAAGAGTCTTACTTACCTTATGGTGTTACTCAGTTTATTATAACTCCACTTCTGTTTTTACCTCTTGGTATGGAAGCTGTTTATACTGCATTTATCATTTTACTAATTGCTGAAGCTTATGCAAATCTTCACTCATTTTTAGTTATTGTTCCAAATCACTCTGCTGGTGATATTTACCAATTTAGTGAACCACATAAATCACAAGGTGAGTTTTACTTAAGACAGATTATGGGTAGTGTAAACTATAACACTGGTACAGATTTACTTGACTTTTCACAAGGTTTCTTAAACTACCAAATTGAGCATCATTTGTTTCCAAATACACCTCATAGTTATCAGCAAAAAATGCAACCTCTTGTAAAAGAAGTATGTAAAAAACATAATATTGAATATAGACAAGAAAGTGTTTGGAAGAGAATGGCTATGACTATCGATCTTATGGTTGGAGAAACCAAACTTCTAAGAGTAGATGGGATTTAACTCCCACCCTACTTTCTTTCCCGCAATGATATAAAATGAAAACATTTACAATTAACGATAAAACATTTAACCTTAAAGATATTAAACAACTTTATCCTGCTGTTTTAGTAAAAACTGGCTATGAAGATGAAACTACACCTATGAGTTTAGAATGGTTTGACACCGAAGGTCAAGGAAAAGTTGAAATATCTGGTTATGTTATCAGTTTAATTTTAAATGATGACTATAAATATAACTACAATTTTTTTACAAGAGATGAACTAGAGATTGCTATGAAAAATCTTGCAAATCAGCTTAAGTAATAACCAATATAACCCCTACTTTTAACCATAAATCAATAATGTGTAAAATCTTCACTAAAGTATTTTATTAGTAAATTTTTAACAAATTTATATGCTAAAAAGCTTAATTCATTGTACTATTAAGCATAGTGAATTATCAATAAATATTATATTACTAGTGATTATAATGTTTATAACTAAGATATATAGGAGAAACTATGGAATTAGGTTTTTTAGTTGATTTAAGTCTTTGCATGGGTTGTAAAGGTTGTGAAATCGCTTGTAAAGTTGAAAATGAAGTGCCAGTTAGTTCTTGGCGATTGCGTGTAAAATATATAGATGTTGGAACATTTCCAGATAACTCTAGAAACTTTACACCTCTTCGCTGTAACCATTGTGAAAATGCTCCATGTGAGAGAATTTGTCCAGTATCTGCTCTACACTATCTTGATAATGGGATTGTAAATATTGACAACACTCGTTGTATAGGTTGTGCTGGTTGTATGATGGCTTGTCCTTATGGTGCTATATATATGGACCCTGAAACAAATACTGCTGATAAGTGTACTTACTGTGCGCATAGAGTTGAAGATGGTTTAAATCCTGCTTGTGTTGTTGCTTGTCCAGTTGAAGCAAATATATTTGGTGATATTTCTGATGATAGTAGTAAAATTTCTCGTTACATCATGGAACACCAAGGTAATGTACAAGTTAGAAAACCTGAAAAGCATACTAATCCTAAGCATTTTTATGTTGGTGGTGGTAACAATACTTTAAACCCTCTTGCTCATAAAAGAATAGAAGGTTATGGTTTATTTAACAACATCACTCACCTAAAAGGTATCGGTGATACTCATCACTCTATCTTAGATAGATTTATAGGTTCGCATGAAGAGTTAGATAATGTTGGATTTTTAGATTTTGAACAAGGTCAAGATGACCACCACGATAAAGGGGGACACTAAAAATGGTTGAACATACAATAAATGCAACTAATGCGATTGTAACACTAGATGTTGCACTTCCTGGGATTATTTGGGGTTGGATGATTACTCTAAATATGTGGGCTAAAAGTATAGGTACTGGTGTTATTTTAGTAGGTGCTTACTTACTTGGAAAACATAAAAAAGAGTCTATGCCAAACCTTAGATGGGCTATGCCACTTATATCGTTTGTAGCATTAAATGTTTTCTTACTATTTACTTTAGTAGATTTACACCAACCACTAAGAATGATAAACATCTTCTTACACCCACATTGGACTTCTGCTATTACTGTTGGTGCATGGATGGCATCACTTTTTACTGGTCTTATAACAGTTATGGCTCTTATAGGGTTTATGGATGCATTTCCTGACTTTAGAAGAACTTGTACAATTGCTAAAACTGTAAGAGCAAAAAGTGGTATTTATGAAAAAATATTCCCTTTTACAGTATTTTTAGCGATACCTGTTACACTTTATACTGCTATCATTATGGCAGAGAGTACAGCTCGTGACCTATGGCAAGCTCCAACTGAGATGATGCAGATGTTACTTGCAGCATTTATGGTAGGTTCAGCTTCACTTATCTTAATCTCTAACAAATGGGATGATGAAGTTAAAAAATCTTTAGCAAAAATTATGGCAGTATCTGTATTTTTTAGTTTTATGATGTATATGGGTGAATACTTTTTCTCGTTCAAATCTGCTGAAGCTGAAGCTACATTAGCTTATGTTCATAGTGGTGGAGAGTACAACACTCAATTTTGGTTAGCAATGTTTATGGGTTATATACTTCCATTCTTTATCGCTTTTAGTAGTGCAAAAAAATTCAATCCAACTCTTATGAGATTTGCAGCTTTAACTGCATTGATTGGTCTTTATTTAGCAAAAGATGTGTGGTTAAAAATACCACAATTATTACCATTAAGTTAAGGAGAATTATATGAGCTTTATTGAAGGTAGAAGAACATTTTTAAAAGGTAGTGCTTATACTGTAGCTGGTGCTGTAGTTGCAAAGGGAGTTTTTAGCTCTCTTGTTGTAGCAGAAGCAGAGGCAAGTGATAATCCATCAAATCCTATACACAATGGAAATTTAAACAATTATCCTGCATTTGATAAATGGGATAGTTATCATGAATTAGATGGCGATGATTGGAAAAGAGGTGGAACTGGTCGTAATGGTATAAAAAGTGAATCTAACCCTGATGGGATAGAAAAAAACGAATATATGCTTATTCCAACATCTTGTTCTAACTGTGAAGCTTCTTGTGGTCTTACTGCATGGGTAAGCATAGGTGAGTACAAAAAAACTAATAATCCTAGAGATTTAAAAGTTAGAAAATACATGGGTAACCCACTTCACCCAGGTAGCCGTGGCAGAAACTGTGCAAAAGGTTATGCAACACAATCACAAATGTACGATCCAGATAGAATACCATTCCCACTAAAAAGAGCACCTGGTTCTAAGCGTGGTGAAGGTAAATGGATAAGAACTTCATGGGATCAAGCTATGAAAGAGATCGGTAAAAAAATGCACGATACTCTAGCTGTTGGTGATGAAATTTCAAGAAAATCTATCATGTACCATGTTGGTCGTCCAAATGAAAATGGTTTTGGTCACCGTGTACCACACTCTATGGGTTGTGATGGTTATGATTCACACACTAACATCTGTTCAGCAGGTGCTAGACAAGGTACAATTCAGTGGGCAAATGATGATAGAAACTCACCAGATTGGGCAAATGCAGACTTGATTTTCTTACAATCATCTCATGCAGCAGATGCTGGTCACTACTTCCAACAAGCAGCAGGTAGAATTGCAGATGCTAGAAGAAGAGGTGCTAAACTTGTTGTTATGGATCCTCGTATGTCAAACTCTGCTGGTATTGCAGACCTTTGGGTACCATGTTGGCCAGGAACTGAAACAGCACTTTACCTTTACCTAGCAAACAGAATCTTAAATGAAAAAGATATAAATGGTAACGATTTAGTAAACCATGCTTTTGTTAAAAACTGGGTAAACTGGGATAGACTTATGGACAACAAAGAATACCTTTCATTCTTAGTTGAAAAAGGTTATATTAAGTCAGTTCCTAAGGGTAACTCTTATGAAGATTTCATAGAGATGATAGCACAAATGTACTCACCTTATACACTTGATTTTGTTGTAGAAGAGTGTAGAATTGAAGCTCGAATCGTTGAAAAACTTTACGATATGTTTATAGATGCAGGTGCTAGAGTTGCTACTTATATCTGGAGAGCTGGACCGATTGCTCACCGTGGTGGTTGGATGATTGCTCGTGCTGCATTTTTACCATTTACTCTTCGTGGAGCTATGGCTGGAGATAAAGGTGGAGTTGGTATGCACCACTGGCATGTTATCTCAGTTAATGGTAAGGGAGATAAAGCTGCTGTTGCTGGAGAGAGACCACCTAAAGTTGATGTTTGGAACGAGATTGCTTGGCCACCTGAATATCCACTAAGTTCTTATGAGATGAGTCATATTATGCCTCACCTACTTTTAGATGATGCTTGGAGAGATAAGTGGACTAAAAAAGGGCTAAAAGTTCCTGAAAAACTAGCTGTTTGGATCCCTCGTATGTATAACCCTGTTTGGATAAATCCAGATGGTTTTAGATGGATAGAAGCTCTTAAAAGAGAAGATAAGATCGAGATGAGTTTTAACCTTTCTCCTACATGGAGTGAAACAAACTGGTATTGTGATTATATCTTACCTGTTGGTTTAGCTGGTGAGAGACACGATCAACATTCAGAAGCAACACAACCTACAAGATGGTTAAGTTTCAGACAACCTGCACTTCGTGTAGCACTAGAAAAACTTGGATGGAAACCTAAAAATCCTGCTCGTGGAACACTAGAAGCTCACATGGAAGCTGGTCTTGGTGAAATTTGGGAAGAGGTTGAATTTTGGGCTAATATTATGACTCATCATGTTGATCCTGATGGTACTCTTGGTGTTCGTAAATACTGGGCTTCAAAAGAGGACCCTTCTCGTGCAGTAACTATTAGAGAGTGGTATCAAGCAGCGTTTGATAAACTACCAAATCTTAAAAAAGCAGCTAAAGAGAAGTACCCTAAATCTAAGTATCCTAACTACGAAATGATGAGAGATATGGGTACATGGAATGAAGAAGACAACATCTTCAAACCACAAACTCGTGATTTAAAAGTTGAGGGTGATTACTATATAGCTCACGGTCATAAGTATCACAAAAGTGAAGTAACAAAAGATAAATATGGTGCTTTACTTGTTGATGGGCATCACGGTGAAAAACATGCTATCGGTGTAGAGGTTGAGGGTAAAGATGTTCAAGGTTTCCATACACTAAGTAAAAAACTAGAGTTCTTCTCTGAATGGTTTGCAGAGTGGAAATGGCCAGAATATGCTGTGCCTATCTACCCAACAAACAAAGAAGACAGAAAGAAAATGGTTCACCTAGTAACTCAGGTTCACCATGACTTTATGGAAAAAGATAACGAGTTTGCACTAAACACTGTGTTTAGACTTCCTTATAACATCCATACTCGTTCTGTAAACTCTAAACACCTTATGGAGATTTCTCAAAACCATAATCCTGTTTGGATAAACACTCAAGATGCAAAAAGAATGAACATCAAACAAGGTGATGCTATAAAAGTTACTATCACAGATACTGTTTCAGGACTAGAATCTGGTTACTTTATAGCTATGGCAGTTCCAACTGAGGCTACAATGCCTGGTGTTTTAGCGAACTCGCATCATGCTGGTCGTTGGAAACTTAAAAATGCAGTTGAGATCCCTGGATTTAGCCATAAACTTGGTGTTATGGGTCTTGGTGCTCCACTATACGATATGACTATGGATGGAAAAGTTGGAACTCTAAAACCTAAAGAGGGCATCATCGCTGGAATGATGGATCGTAAAGATACTTGGCAGTTTAAAGAGTATAACAAAGATCTTGATAACATCTGGTGGGATGGACTAAGTGGTTCATGGCAAAATGCTGTAGCAGCTTCACATCCAGACCCGATAGCTGGTAACCATGCTTGGCATCAAAAAGTTAGCATCGAGTTAGCATCTAAAGATGACCAAATAGGTGATATTTGGGTTAATTATGAAAATAATATGAAAGTATATCAAGCATGGAGAGATAAACTAACTCGTCCACTTGATTCTTCTGATACACTAAGAAGACCTAAACATATAAAAAGACCTGCTGTGCCATTATCGCACAAAGCTTACTCTGTAAAAATTACAGA
>CAZSWW010000039.1:6646-8947 GCA_964611265.1 uncultured Sulfurimonas sp.
ATGAACATAACAAAAGAAGAACTAAACAATAGAATAGAATTATATGCGATTATCTCACGACTGATGCTTATGGAAGTTGATGAAGAATTTTTAAATATCATAGAGTCAAATGAAGATATACTAAATCTTTTCCCAAACTACAAAGATTGGTCTAAAAGAGAAGAGTTCACTAAAGAGGAGTTGATTCAACAACATCTTAATGTTGACTTTACTAACCTTTTTCTACTGCATCTTGTACCTTATGAAAGTTTCTATACTAGAGATGACCAGATGATAGAGAGTGGTTCAGATAATCCACTTATAGACCTTTATAATGCACTTGATTTTAAAGTGGAAACTAAAGAGGCTAGAGTTGTTTCAGCTGACCATATAGGGGTTGAGTTAGAGTTTATGTATATGCTTTCTAAAGCACTACTAAAAGCTTATGAAGCAGATGATAAAGTTGGTATGGTTGAACTGCTAGAGGTTCAAAAAGGTTTTTTACAAGACCATCTACTAAACTGGACACCGATGTATCTTATAAACTTAAAAAGAGAATCAAGAACACCTATCTACCATGATGGTGCTGAACTTGTTTTAGAGTTTATGTTAAGTGATTTTGAGTATATTAACGAAAAGCTTAAATGAGTTTAAAATTTGATGTTGGTAGCTGTATAAGAGCTACAAGCAAATTTTCTGAGTGTACTAAGTGTGTAGATATTTGTCCTGTTTCTACCATAGAACTAGCAAACAATATACCTGCATTTACCCCTGCTGAGTGTACTAACTGTGGTGGTTGTGTTGGAGTTTGTCCAACTGATGCTTTTGCACTTGACAACTTTTCACCTATAGACTTTTTCTTTAACTTTTTAGAGTCAAAAGGTGATGAACTTAGTTGTGGTGTAGATATGCCATGTCTTAGTGTTTTTGGTGTAGATGAGTTAATCTCTTTAGCCCTTGCAAATGAAAAACCACTAAAACTAAATGGTTTATCTTGTAATTGTGGTGGTGATAAACTAAGAGATAAGATAGAGGAAAATATAGAAGAAGCTAACTACATTTTATCTAGTTTTTCATCTAAACAACTTACAAACCAAAAAGCAAAAGTTATAGAGATAAAAGAGGATGAAAAAGAGTTAGACCGTCGTTCATTCTTTTCACTTAAAAATGTTGTAAAAACTAAAAAAACATTTGAAGAAAATGTTGAGAGTGACATACTAAAAGAGTTTGAAGTAGATAATGACACAATACAGAAGATAAAAGATAAAAATATACCAGATAGTAGAAAACTGATATATTCACTTTTTAAAAGAGTAGATAAACCTGCAAAGTATGAGGTGTTATCATCTAATGATGTTGGCTTTATCTCTCAAAAGATTGTAGATGATAGTTGTACAAACTGCCAAATGTGTTACAGAATCTGCCCAAGTAAAGCACTAAGTACAGATGCTAAGTTCTCAGTTATAAACTTTGAGGCTATGTTATGTTTAAAATGTAACCTTTGCCATGATGTTTGTGAACCAGATTCTATAAAAATAACAGATGGCTTTAACATAAAAGAGTTTTTTGAACCATCTAAAAAAACACTTATAAAGTTTGATGTAAGAAGATGCGATATGTGTGGAAACCACTTTACTTATAATGGTGGTGAAAGTATGTGCCATAGATGCAAGATAGAAGAGAGTGAAGCCTTAGCACTTCATGGATTTTAGGAGATAAAATGAAACCAGAAGAGATAAAACCAGATACTGAGCTTTGTACCATCATAGGTTACAATGCACAAACTGGAAAAAGTAGAAAGTATTTCAATGCTATTTTAAAGCATTTTAAAGTAAATGCTACAGCTATAGCACTTAACATAAAAGATGACCATTTTGATTTTATGATGAAAAGTTTGGCTAATTCACCTGTAAAAAAGATGATGATTGAAGATGATTTTCAAACAAATATCTTAAAATATATAGAACCAAATGAGTTTGAATATATAGACTTTATAGAAGTAAAAGAGGGTAAAATAATCGGCTATAACTTAGATAAAGAGGTTGAAAACTTAGTTGAAGATGTAAAGTTTTTAGATGAACCTACAAAACTAGCTATAAAGATGCTTATCATCGCAAACCGTTGGTATGGTACAAAAATAGATATGGATATAGTTCCAGTAATATTATAAAGGAAAATTATGAGAGATATGCAAGATTTAAAATCAGAATTTGAAAGTTTAAAAAATAGCGAAGATTTTTGTGTGGACAACAGTTGTTCTACAGATGAAGAGGTAGATTTAAAAGATTATCCAAGTTATACAGAAGCACTTTATGCAAAGAT
>CAZSWW010000040.1:0-8919 GCA_964611265.1 uncultured Sulfurimonas sp.
TATGCTTGTCCAGCTTTTGAGTTGTCATCTAAGATGATAGGTTTACCCTGATTTGAAGCATCGATGATACCTTTATCTTCTGGTATTTTACCAATAAGTGGGATGCTAAGTATCTCTAAAATATCATCGCTATTTAGCATCTCACCACTTTGAACCATTTTTGAATCGATTCTATTTATGATAAGAAACTTATCAACCTCTTGACCATCTTTTACTTTTTTACTTTTAGAGTCAAGTATCCCGATAGCTCTATCTGAATCTCTTATAGATGAAACCTCAGGGTTTACAACTACCAATGCTCTATCTGCAAACTCTATAGTATGTTCATAACCACTCTCTATACCAGCAGGAGCATCAAGAATTATAAAGTCAAACTCCTCTTTTAAACCACTTACAAGTTTTGAGATTTTATCAGAGTCTAACACTGACTTATCTTTTGTTTGTGATGCTGCTAAAAACGATAAGTTTGGACTCATCTTACTTTTTATAAGTGCTTGTTTAAGACCTATACCATCATCCATAACATGAACCATATCATAAACTACACGGTTTTCAAGCCCTAGAAGCATATCAAGATTTCTTTGACCGATGTCAAAATCAACCACTACACATTTTTTATCATTTTGTGCAATTCCAAGACCAATATTTGCTGTGGTCGTAGTTTTACCAACTCCACCTTTACCACTTATAACTGCGATTACTATACCCAACTTGTCTCCTTTAATGCAGGTGTTATAACTATTTCATTATTTATTAATTCCACTCTATTTAACTTATCTTGTAAAAATTTATTATCTACTTCAACATCATGAAAAACTATATTTGCTTTTGATGAAGCTTGAAGCATCATAAAATCACCATTACAGCGAATCGAACCATCAACTATCTGTGTAACAATAAGTGTTCCATTTATAATGATGCTACCACCACTGTTTACACGATTTAAAAGAAGAAGGTCACCATCTAGTTTAACCTCTTGACCACTTCTTATAAGTTTATCTAAAACTTTTAGGTTTGTCTTCGCTTTTTCTATAGGTTTTACTTTAGGCTCTTCTTTTTTCTCTTGAGCTTTTTGTATAGGTTCTAAGTTTGTTTTTTGTTTTTTTTGAACAGGTATATCTAAATTAAATACATACTTTAAGTCTTTAGAATCCAAATAGTTCTTTATCTTATCACTTTCTTGACCATTAATCACGATAAGATTATTTTGAAAAAAAAGATAATTTTTATCAAAAAAAGAGATAAATCCATCTTCATTTTCTAACTCTATTTCAAATATTTTTGCAGAATATTGCTTAGTTTTCAAAACTATCCTTAAGTTGTAAATATTAGACTTCTTGCATAACCTAGTGAAAGTCTATTAAAAAAATTATATCTAAATAATCAAACTTTTTATCTAAGTAAGAGGACATAGATAAACTAATCCATTTTTAACAACTATTTCACCACTAAGTTCAGCTTCAAAAATTTTATTTGGAAATTTTTTTAAAACCTCATCATAAGTTGGATTACTTTTACAAAACTCAGAAAAATCATCATTTTTAAAACTTCTAACTTCATTACCAAATATACTAAATATAAACTCATTGATATCATAAATAACTTTTGCTTTTGCATCTTTTAAAAGTTCATTTGTTGCCCCACTCTCCCCTAACCTTTGAGGAAACACATAAATCTCTTTATCCATCTTTAAAGCATATTCTATACTTCTCATACTACCACTACCAAGTTCTGCTTCAACCACAACAAGTACATCACCAAGAGCAACTACTATCTCATTTCTCAAAACAAAACTATATGGGGTAGCTTTAAAACCATCTTTAAACTGACTCAGTAAAAGACCATTTTTTTCTATATCTGTTAAAAGGTTTTTATTTACTGCTGGGTATTTTAAATCGATGCCACATGGAAGAACGGCTATGGTATTTGAACTACTAGCACCCAAATGCGAAATTGCATCTATCCCCATAGCACCACCACTTACGACACATATATCTGCCTGAGATGCACTTAAAGCTAAATTTCTAGCCATTAATTGTGAGTATTTAGTGGGTTTTCTTGAACCAACTATCGAGATTTTTTTCTTTTTTAAAAGTTTCTGATTTCCTGAGAAAAAAAGTTCCTTAGGGTAGTTTTTCATAGCATCTAGTTCTACTATATGCTCTTTTATTTTATTCATAATTGGTTTATATAAACTAGCTCAACATCGTGAAAAAGTTTTTTTGATTCTCTTAATGCTGCTATTGTGTTTTTATGAGGATGCCCTATGGCTATAGCTGTTCCATGTTTTTTAGCCGATTTTATAGCTTCTTTTATCTGTTTTTTTACATAAGCTTTATCCATATTATGATCTAAAAAAACATCTCTTGCTACATACTTAAGACCAAAATTTTTCATAACTTTTGGTGCTTTAGTTTTTGATGTTGTTCTACTATCTATAAAGTTTATTTTATTTGCATTAAGAACAGTTATTAACCTGTTCATTGCAATCTCATTAGAAGTAAATTTACTACCTGTATGGTTATTTATATATCTTACTTTTGGAAATAATTTTTTAATAATATTTATCCGTCTTAATATCTCTTTTTGAGAATCTTTAACATGAAGTGTTGTTGGTTCTTCTGCTGTAAAACTCATAGCTTCCATCGGTAAGTGAACCATATAAAAACTTTCTTTTGAAGCTAGTTTTGCAGAATTGGGACGGTACTTACTAGGTGGGAGGAAAGACATCGTTAATGGTATGTTTAAACTTTTTATAGCTTTTACTTGTTTTTTTACACATACATCATCTATAATAATGGCTAACTTTGGTTTATCTGTTATTGTTATTTTTCTTTCTACAGGCTTTATACTCTCTTCAATCTCTTTACTATCAAATTCATGAGATGCACTTATATACTCCCTTGTCGGCTTTTTTAAAACCTCTTTAAGTCTTTTTTTTACATCTTCCTCTTTTGTTATTTTTGGTAAAACTTTTGCATCTTTAGTTTCTTTTTTTTTCTCTGATTTTTTTAGTTCTTGTAAAAGTTCTGATTTTTCATCTTTTTTTTGTTCTTTTTTTATCTTTGAAATGGTTGAATCTATTTTTGCATTTTCATATCCAAAATAATATCCAGCTAACAATGCACTTAGTAAAAGTGCTATAACAGCTAAAGACCAAGCCGTATATGTTAATACTTTTGAATTTTTATTAGTTTTAGTATTTTTTTTTCTTTTTGCCATTGTGTACTTTTCTATTTTTTTGTAACTATACCAAAAAAGTACCTAAATTTTTATTTTATTTAAGTAACTTTTGAGTATAATTTCAAGTTCCTTTCTCTTTGTATCAATTTTGATATATAACATAGCCGAAAGGGAAACAAGTCATAATGACTTTCCAAATACCAAAAGGAGATAATACTCTATGAGAAACTACGAAAACTTAGTAATCGTAAAACCAACATTTACAGCTGAAGAGATTCAAGCTAGCATAAAAGCAGTTGAAGAAGTAATCACTTCAAACGGTGGTGAAATAGCTACTACAAACGCAATGGGAATGAGAAAATTAGCATACCCAATTGATAAAAATGAGCGTGGTTATTACCATGTTATCTATTATACTGTTGCTCCATCTTCAATCTCTGAGATTGAAAGAAGATTCCGTATCAATGAAGATTTACTTCGTTTTGTAACTATCAAATATGATACAAACCGTGAGATCATCGCATGGAACCAACTAGTAGAAAAAGCTCAAAAAGCAGCTGCACCTAAAGTGACTGAAGAAGTTACAGCAACTGAAGAAGCTCCAAAAGCAGAAGAAGCTCCGGCAACTGAAACAACTGAAGCATCAGCTGAGTAGTAAGCGTAAGCTTTAAAAAATAAGGAAAATTCATGTATAACAAAGTTATTTTGGTTGGAAACTTAACACGCGATATTGAACTAAGATACTCTCAAAGTGGTATGGGTATAGCAAACACTGCTATAGCTACTAGCCGTAAGTTCACTAGCAATGGTGAAAAAAAAGAGGAAGTATGTTTTGTAGATATTACATTTTTCGCAAGAAGTGCAGAAGTAGCCAACCAATACCTTAGAAAAGGGAGTAAAATCCTTATCGAGGGCAGATTAAATTTTGACCAATGGGTTGACCAAAACGGACAAAAACGCTCTAAACATTCAGTAGTTGTAGAAACTATGCAGATGTTAGGTTCAAGAGACGATAATAATCAAGGTGGTAATAATTATAATGCTCCTGCACAAGGTCAGCCTCAAGGCTATCAACCACAGCAACAGCAAAATAACTATCAACAACAACCTCAAAGTTATCAGCAACCACAAGCTCAGCAACAGCCGAGTTATGGTGCAAATCAAGAGAATCAACAACAATCTTACCAACAGCCTAAGCCAAGTTATAACAATAACCAAGCACAAGCTCAAAGTAAAGAGATGCCAAGTAGCAATGATATCCCTGTAATCGACATTGATGAAGATGAAATTCCATTTTAAATAATAGATAAGAAAGGTAATAACATGGCAGAAAAAAGAAAATATAGAAAAAGATATTGTAAATATTGTGAAGCAAAAGTTGACTTCATGGATTATAAAGATGTAGGAGCTTTACGCTTCTCACTTTCAGAGAGATATAAAATCATGCCTCGTCGTCTTACTGGAAACTGTAAGCGTCACCAAGATATGATTTCAGTAGTTATCAAAAGAGCTAGAGCAGCAGCATTAGTTCCTTATACTGTAACTCGTAAAACAGTTGTAACTGCACCATTTGAGAACTTAAAATAATCTAGTCCTCATAGGAATACTTTTTGCTTTTATAAAAGCAAAAAGTGACCTAAATGAAATACCTTCTAACTCTCCTCCTTAGTTTAGTCTCTATACTAAATGCTAATAACTTTGATGTAACCATATATAAACAATTTAATAGTGCTTTATTTGGCATCACACAAGACTATGATAGAGAGATAACTGCTGTTGGTTTTTCAAAAAACTTTCAAACATCTAGCAAAAAAACTTCAACTTACACTAATCCATTTGAATATCTTGAGGGTATCTCAAGTACAAAAGGTATACATATGCATCTTATTAAAGTAGATAATAGTGCAAATATAACTTTAAATAAAATGATAAACATATCAAAATGCTCAAAAGCTATATCTGTTATAAAAACACCATCAAATGGATACTTTGTAGGTGGTTATACTTTAGATGGATTATTAGTTATTGTAAAACTAGATGCAAAAGCAAGAATATTATTTACTAAAATATTTGGAACAAAAAATCAAAATACTATGAATAGTCTTGTTAAACTAAGAGATGGTGGAGTTCTAAGTGTTGGTGCTTCTAAAACTACAAGATCTTCTAGTGGCAATATATTTGAAAGTGGTCTTGGTTTAAATGATATATACTTAACAAGATTTTCAAAAAATGGTCAAATACTTTGGAGTAAAAAATTTGGTGGAGAAAATGATGATGAAGGTATAGATGCTATAGAAGCAAGAGATGGCTCTATCATAGTTCTAACAAGAACATCTTACAATGATAATCAAGATATGAAAATCATGAGAATAACACAAAATGGAAACAAGATTTGGGAGAAACATTATAAAACAAAAGATATAGTAACAGCACATAAAATCATACAACTAAGAGATGGAAGTTTTTTGCTATCACTTAGTCAACGAGCAAGACTGCAAAAAGAATATATGCGACTTATAAAGTTTGATTTACACAAAAATACTATAAATGATAAAGTTTTAAATACAACATATTCAAGTGCTTTAAAAGATATAAAAGAGTATTCAAACTCAAATATCATAGGTGTAGGTTATGTTAAAGATGATTACAATACAGATGGTCTTGTTGTTATTTTAAACTCAAAACTAGAGATGCTTTACCAAAAACACTATGGAGATGAAAACTATGATGAGTTTAATGCTGTTACTATACTTCATAACTCTCAATCAGCTATAGCAGGTATAAAAACAGATATAGATTCACAAGAATCAAATATGTGGATAACTAAGGTTGATATAAATGCCAATATGGTAGATGTAAAATATCAAAAACCTAAACTACTAGATGCAATAAGTAGAAAAAAAATATATAGACAATTAAATAATATATTTGAAAATGAAATTATTACAAAAAAGATACAAATAAAAGATAACTTAGATATAGAGTTTATAGGTAAAGATTTACTTTATAATGCTGGTACTTATAACCTAAACGATAAGCAAAAGAAGTTTTTAACAAAGTTTTCTAAAAAATTAATCCCACTACTAAAACATTATAAAAACACGATAAAAACATTAGAGATAAATGGTCATACATCAAGTGAATGGGGAGATAAAAAGTTTAAAGAAAGCTACATAAATAATGCAGAATTATCTATGAAAAGAGCTTTTCAAATTATTAAATATATATTTAATCAACAAGATATAAAAACTCAAACTATGCTAAGTAAGATTTTAAAAGGTAGCGGTTATAGTTATAGTAAAAAAACTTTAACTAATGATGTAGAAGATAAAGAACGAAGTCGAAAAATTAGTTTCTCTTTAAAGTAAGGATTGAAATCCTTACTTAAGTCTCACTCTAACTGATTGCTCGTGAGCTGTTAAACCCTCAGTATTTGCTATCAATGCACAAGCTTCACCTATCTCGTTTATCGCATTTTTGCTAAAAGAGATTATCGATGTTTTTTTCATAAAGTTTTCAACTCCTAATGGAGAGTAAAACTTAGCTGTTCCACCTGTTGGAAGTGTATGGTTTGGTCCTGCTACATAGTCGCCTATCGCTTCTGGTGTATTATGACCTAAGAAAATTGCTCCAGCATGTTTTATAAGTGGTAACAGTTCAAATGGTGATATAGTCGCTACTTCTAAATGCTCAGGAGCGATTTTATTCATAAGGTCTATCGCTTCATCCATCGTTTTAGTTACTATTATAGCACCTCTTTCCTCTATAGATTTTCTAGCTATCTCCTGTCTTGGAAGTTTTACTAACCAGTTTTCTATCTCAACTTTTACAGCATCTGCTAACTTTTGTGATGGTGTTATAAGTATAGAACTTGCCATCTCATCATGTTCAGCTTGTGAAAGTAAATCTATAGCCATATGAGATGCATTCGCACTATCATCAGCTAAGATGCCTATCTCACTAGGTCCTGCTATCATATCTATATTTACCTCACCAAAAACCATTTTTTTAGCAGTTGCTACGAAGATATTACCCGGTCCAGTTATAACATCTACTTTAGGGATGCTTTGTGTTCCATAAGCCATAGCAGCTATAGCAGATGCTCCACCAACTTTATAAACTTGATTTACTCCACATAAGTGACAAGCAGCAAGTAAAAGTTCATTTGGTTCATTGTCTGGGGTTGGTGTTGTTACCACTATGTTCTCAACTCCTGCTACTTGTGCAGGGATAACATTCATAAGTAGTGATGATGGGTAAGCTGCTTTTCCACCTGGTATATAAAGACCAGCACTATCAACAGCAGTTAGTCTTTGACCAAGGATTGTACCATTTGGTTCATCATCAAACCATGATTTTGGTTTTTGCTTTTCATGGTAAGATTTGATTCTATCATAAGCTAGGTGCAATGCATTTTTTAACTTTTCATCAAGATTATCATAAGCTTTACTCATAGATTCTGTTGATATTTTTAGATCTTCATCGCAAGTTGGAGTCCAATTATCAAACTTTGATATATGACTAAATAAAGCTTTATTTTTATCTTGTTTTATCTCATCAATGATGCCACCTACGATGCTACTAACAGTATCCATATCCATCTTTCCACGACCTAAAAGTTCTTCAAACTCTGCTTTAAAATTTTGGCTTGTTGAAGTTGTAAAAATCATTTTGTACCTTTTTTATTTTGTTTTTTAAATTCTGCATAGATAATCGCTAATGACTCTAAAAATCTATCTTTTTCTATAAAACCTAACATAGGTCTAAACATAGGTTCACCATTTTGTGTTAAAAACCAAATCCCTGGTAAACCTGGTGTATATCTTGCTAAATCTTCAGGTATATAATCACCCTCATTTGTCCAAGAACGGATAGCTATAAAATCTTTATTTAAAGCTTTTGCAACTTTTTCATCTTTTAGAGTCTCATTATCTAACATCACACAATACTTACAAGTATCTCTTGAGATTATAAATAAAACTGGTTTATTCTCTTTTTTAGCTTTAGCTATACCACTTTTATAGTCTTTAGCCCAATTAACTTCTGTTGCATAGATTGATGAAGCTATAAGTAGCATCATAATTATATTTTTAAACATATTTTTTTACCTTTTTTAAAATCTCTTTAGAGCATTTTTCTACACTCTTATCTGTTACATCTATAACTATATCTGCTAGTTTTAGATACTCAACTTTCCGTTCATCATATAACTCTTTTGCTTTTTTTAAGTCATTTAACAAAGGTCTTTTTTTAAGTTTTTTAACTGCATTTGGATGTTCTTTTATCCTTTTGATTATAGCTTCAAAAGATGAATCAAGTAAAACCACTAAACCTATATCTTTAAGATTTTCTTGTTTATAAAACCCACCACCTGTAGATATAAGAGTATTTTTAACACTTTTTTCAAGCCATTTAGAAACTTTTTTTTCTAAATTTCTAAAGTGTTTTTCACCATCATCTTCAAAAATAATTTTTATTTTCTTATTTTCCATAGATTCTATGATATCATCAGTATCAATAGCCATATACTCAGAATGTTTTATCATCTCACGAGCAACACTCCCTTTTCCAACACCCATAAACCCAATTAAAATAATATTTTTCAAACTTTTCCTTAAGTTTTTATTCTATAACTTACATACATTATACAAAAATATTGATAAAAAAAGAATTTCTTACTTATATAAACCTGAGTTCGACAATAAAAACACCCAAATATAGGGCAACTAAACGGCA
>CAZSWW010000041.1:0-8743 GCA_964611265.1 uncultured Sulfurimonas sp.
ATGATATAATTTTGTTATAAAATTTATAATAAAGAGATATCATGGAACTATGTGTTGCACTAGATTTACCAACAGCAAAAGAGAACTTAGACCTTATACAGAAGATAAAAGAACATGATGTTTGGTTAAAAGTTGGTTTAAGAACTTATATAAGAGATGGTGAAGATTTTTTAAAAGCTATAAAAAAGATTAATCCAGATTTTAAAATATTTTTAGATTTGAAACTTTATGATATACCAAATACTATGGCAGATGCAGCTGAGTCTATCATGGGGCTTGGTGTAGATATGTTTAACATACATGCTTCAGCTGGTACAAGAGCTATGACTACAGTGATGCAAAGACTTGAAAAGTATGAAAATCGTCCTATAGTTTTAGCCGTAACTGCACTTACAAGTTTCAATGAAGATGAATTTAGCAAAATATATGAAAAAGATATATCATCAAAAGCAGACCAATTTGCAAAAGATGCAAATGAAAGTGGTTTAGATGGTGTTGTTTGTTCTGCATTTGAAAGTAAATCAATTAAAAATATAACAAATGATAACTTTATGACTTTAACACCTGGTATTCGTCCCTTTGGTGAAGATGCTGGTGATCAAAAAAGGGTAGCAGATATAGAGTTTGCTAAAGAGGCTAAGTCTGATTTTATAGTAGTAGGTCGTCCTATTTATCAATCTAATAATCCGTCGGAAGTTGTAAGTAAGATTTTAGAAAATATTTAAATATTTGTAGAATTTAAACTAGATTATGTTTTTTTTAGATAAAATAAGCCCTTAATAAGAATGAAAAAAGGTTAAATATGAAGATAATGGTTATTCAAGGTCCAAATTTAAATATGCTTGGTATTCGTGAACAAGATGTTTATGGTCCAATGAAATTAGAGCAGATTCATGCACAAATGAAAGATTTTGCTGGACAAAATGGTGTGGAGATTGAGTTTTTTCAAACTAATTTAGAGGGTGAGATTGTAGATAAGATTCAAGAATGTTATGGTGAAGCTGATGGAATTATCATAAATCCAGCTGCTTATACTCATACTTCTATAGCTATTAGAGATGCTATCTCTGCTGTTAGTATCCCTACTATTGAGGTTCATATTAGTAATATTCACCGTCGTGAAGAGTTTAGAAAAGAAAATATGATAGCACCAGTTTGTGCTTCTTCTGTTGTTGGGTTTGGTCCTTTTGGTTACCATTTAGCAATGATGGGAATGTTACAAATCATGAATGAAGTTCGTGCTGTAAAAGAAGCTCAACAACAAGCAAATAAGTAATTATGTATATAAAGTGTAAGTTAAGTGATAGTTTAACAACTTTTAAAGGCTTACACTTTGGATATAGACTGAATAAAAAAAGCTCATTAAGATATGAAACTACTATAGGTTTAGGTGGTAATCTTGGAGATGTTAAACGACGATTTGAACACCTTTTTATAGAATTGAAAAGGGAAAAAAGAGTTGATGTTATAAAGTCATCGTTGATTTTAAAAAATCCACCTTTTGGGTATATCGCTCAAGATGATTTTTTAAACTCAATCATGGTTTTAAAAACAGATATGCCACCTTTAGTTTTTTTAGATTATTTGTTGCGATTAGAGAAAAAATTTGGTCGAAAAAGAAGTTTTGAAAATGCACCAAGAACTTTGGATTTAGATATTATTTTTTTTGATAATAGAATTATAAATAAGCCAAGATTAAAAATTCCACATCCTAGTTGGTCAAAAAGAGAGAGTGTAGTGATACCTTTAATGGATATTAGAAGATGAAGATTTTAACATTTACAGGAAGTAGCCCTTCACAAGCTTTGAAAAAAGCAAAGATGGAGATTGGCGATGATGGAATGCTTATTGAGACTAGAGAGATTCAAAAAAAAGCTTTTGGAAGAGAACCTCTTTATGAGATAGTTATAGGTATAGAAGAAGAAAATATTCCTAAGAGTTATAAGCAACAGAAAAAAAAAACATTAGAAAAGCAAAAAACTATAGCTAGAGAAAGTGAAGATGTTTTGTTTGATATATCTAGTGCTGCTGCTCAAATATCTAAAATTTCAAATACTGCTGATGATACTTTTGATTATTCAAGAAGAAAAGTTTCTCAAAACAATATCTCTCAACCCATAGTGCAAGAACCAAAAGAGTTAAAAGAATTAAAATCAGAGATAAATAAAATAGGTGATAAAGTAAAACTTATTCAAAATATGTTTTGGGATGAAAAATCTCCAGATGTTGGTGGTCATATACCACCTGAATTTGCTGAGATATATCGTTTATCTTACCAAAGTGGTATGAATAAAGAGCATCTTGATTCACTTATGAAAATGTCACTTGAACATATGCCTTTTAGGATGAGAGAAAATTCATCTACAGTAAAACGGTATTTTCAAACTATTTTAAGAAAAATGGTACCTATAAGACTTGAGAGTTTACCATCAATAGGTGATAAAAAAATCATAATGCTAGTTGGTCCAACTGGTGTTGGAAAAACAACATCTATAGCAAAACTTGCAGCAAGATATTCTTTTTTGATGCAAAAAAAATACAAAGTTGGATTAGTTGTTTTAGACACTTATCGTATAGGTGCAGTTGAGCAATTAATGCAGTATGCAAGAATGATGAAGTTAGGTATAGAAACAGTTGTAGACCCTCCAGAGTTTACATCTGCACTTAATTCTTTACAATATTGTGATTATATACTTGTTGATACTATGGGTTCTAGTCCATACGATAAGAGTAAGATTGAAAAGATATATGAATGTTTACATGCTAATAATACACAAACTACCATTGATGTTACATTAGTATTGCCAAGTTCTATAAAATATGAAGATTTAAAAGCGACTTATGAAAATTTCTCGTCTTTAGATATTGATACTTTAATGTTTACTAAATTAGATGAAACAAGAGGTTTTGGAAATATATTTTCTTTAGCTTATGAAACTAAAAAGCCGATAAGTTATTTTTCAGTAGGTCAAGAAGTTCCAGAAGATTTAGTCAATGCAAGTAGTGATTTTCTTGTAGAGTGTTTATTAAATGGATTTAACAGGAGTAAAGTATGAGTTCACATCAAGCAAAAGAACTTGAGAAGCTAGTGGCTTCTAATTCTAAGAAAAAATCTAAAAAAACTAGATTTATCGCTGTTACAAGTGGAAAGGGTGGTGTAGGTAAAAGTACCATAAGCTCTAATTTAGCTTATGTTTTATCTAAAAGTGGTTTAAATGTTGGAATATTTGATGCAGATATAGGATTGGCTAATTTAGATGTAATGTTTAATGTAAAGATTAAAAAAAATATTTTACATGTTTTAAAAGGTGAAGCTACTGTTTCTGATATTTTAATCCCTATCACAAGAAATCTTATCCTTATCCCTGGTGATAGTGGTGATGAGATAATTAAATATTCTGATATGGCATTATTTGAAAGGTTTATGGAAGAAGCAAGAGTTCTTGATAAACTAGATGTTATGATAATAGATACTGGAGCAGGTATAGGTGAGCATATAAAAATGTTCTTAAATGCTGCTGATGATGTTATCGTTGTTACTGTTCCTGATCCTGCTGCTATAACGGATGCTTATGCTACTATAAAATCAATAGCTACATATAGAGATGATATTGGTATGATTATGAATCAAGTTAAAAATGATAAAGAATCAGATGCAGTATTTGGAAAAATAAAAAAAGTGGCTTTAGAAAAGATTAGAAAAGATTTAAATTTACATCTTATAGGTAAAATTAATAATGATATCAAAGTTTCATCATCTGTAAAACAACGAGCATTATTTAGTTCTACACATCCAAATTCAGCAGTATATAGAGATATTGTTGCTATTGCAAATAATATCTCCGTTAAACTGGAACGAAATGTGCTAGTTCCATCTACTGAAAGTGGTTTATCAGGATTGTTTAAGCGTTTAATAGAACACTTTTAGTTTTAACTTTAGGGAAGACATAAATGCTTGGTGAAAATTTTGTATATTTCTTTACTGTTCAAGGTTTTTTTGTTGGTATAATTTTTGGTATATTAAAGTCATTTGATGCTGAAGGTTTATTGACATATACATTTGTCTTTACTATGTTTTTTTATCTTTTTTCACATATTATAGTAGCTTTTTATTTTAAAACAATTACTGCTGGTGGTTACTTTTTTCCAAAAGATCTTCATGAAAAAGAACTTGACTTATTTTTAAAAGAGATTAAGAAAAGAGAAAAAATAGTAGATTCAAATTGTGAAATTTTAGATTTACCACCTTTAAAAAGTTCTCAAAATGAAAAGTTAATGAAATTATGAATAAAAATTCTTATATTCAAGATATTAAGCATAAAGAAGATGAACTTGCGATATCTTACCTTCCAGCTGTTAAAGCAATGGCTTTTCGCTTAAAAGAAAGGTTGCCAAGTTCTATAGATTTTATGGATTTATCAGCTATAGGCACTGAAGAACTTATCAAATTAGCTAGACGATATGATGAATCATTGAATGATAATTTTTGGGGATATGCTAAAAAAAGAGTTTATGGTGCAATGCTTGATCACTTAAGAAGTTTAGATATCTTATCTCGTGCAAGTAGAAAATTAGTAAAAGCTATTAATTATGCTGTAGAAGAATATATGCTAACACATGATGAAGAACCAACAGATAAAGAGTTATCAACTATTTTAGATGAAAGTGAAGAAAAAATACATGAAGCAAGGATTGCTTCTGAGATATACACTGTAATGCCGTTACATGATCAGTTGCAAATCGGAGATGAGGGTGCTGCTTTAGTAGAAATAGAAAAAAATGAATTGATAGAAAAAATAAAAAAAGTATTATCCTCTTATAAAGAGCGAGAACAAATGATTATTCAGCTATATTATTTTGAAGAATTAACTTTAAAAGAGATTAGTAGTACACTAAACATTACAGAATCAAGAATTTCACAAATTCATAAGTCTGTGATTCAAAAAATTAGAGATAGCATAGGAACATAAAATGGCAGATATACTTTCCCAAGATGAGATAGATGCTCTTTTAGATGTTGTAGATGATGAAGGTGACGATCTTCTTGATGGAACTGAAGATACTGTTACAACCCATCAAAGACAAGTAACTTTATATGATTTTAAAAGACCAAATAGAGTTTCAAAAGAACAACTTCGTGCATTTAAAGGTGTTCATGAAAAAATGTCTCGTTCTTTAGCTTCACAAATATCTTCTATTATGCGTTCAATAGTTGAAATTCAATTACACTCAGTTGATCAGATGACTTATGGTGAATTTTTAATGTCATTACCAAACCCAACAAGTTTTAATGTTTTTTCAATTAAACCTTTAGAGGGTAGTGGTGTAATAGAGATAAATCCATCAATAGCTTTTCCAATGTTAGATAGACTTTTAGGTGGTAAGGGTGAACCTTATGATAGTGGACGAGAATTTTCAGATATAGAACTAAGCTTATTTGAAACAATTTTAAGAGTTATGATGAGTACACTCAAAGAAGCTTGGGGTCCAGTTATGGAAGTTTATCCTACTATAGAATCAAAAGAATCATCTCCAAATGTTGTTCAGATTGTTGCACAAAATGAGATTGTTGTTATGGTTGTTATGGAGATTATAATTGGTCACAGTTCAGGGATGATGAATATTTGTTATCCAGTTATCGCACTTGAACCAATTTTACCAAAACTTGCATCAAGAGATTTAATGTTAAATGAAACAAGTTCAAAAAAAAGTAGAAATACAGAACTTCAAGTTTTACTAGGTGGTGCAAAAGTTACTGTTGAAGCATATATAGGTGATGCTGAATTGACATTAGAAGATGTTCTTAGCTTACAAGTTGGTGATGTTGTTAGGTTATCTGCACCAGCTGATGATATTGTAACTGTTAGTGTAGATTTAAAAGATAGATTTAGAGGTAAGATAGGTCTTAGAAGATTTAGAAAATCTATACAAATTACAGAAATAATAGATACTGAAAAAGATGCTGTAAAACGAGCATTAGAAAATTTCGAGCAGTTAAGACAAGAAAAAATGTCTGGTGTGAAAGAGATTATAGAAGATGATAAAGATGAATTTGAATATGAGGAGTAATTAAATGAGTGCTTTTATGAAACTGTTTGAAGATGAAACTATTGGTACTATTGAAGCTCTTGTTGGTATGGCTCCAACTTTAGAACTAAAAGAGGAACAAGAATTAAGTATTATATCAAATATAATACCACCTGTAGTTTTAGTAAAGATTAAAATTAGTGGTGATGTAGATGCTAATGCGATGGTAGCTTTACCATCAAATCTTTCAGCTTCATTATCAGATATGATGATGGGTGAAGAAGCTAGTGATAGAGAAGATGTTAGTGATGATGATTTAGATGCAACAAAAGAAATTATATCAAATATATTTGGTGCAATAGGAAATACTTTATCAGGTCAAAAAGATATACCAGTATTATCTTTTACTATTGATGATATTGAACTTGTAGAAGCAGATAGTGAAGTTAGTTTAGAATCTTTTAGTAAAATGTTTGTATATAACTTTTCAATGGAAGGGTTAACATCTATTTTATCATTTATAATGGATGAAAAATTAGAAAATTCATTATTTGGTTCATCTGAACCAGTTGTAGATAATGTTAATGATACAGATAACTCATTTTCTAATGATAATAATATCCAATTAAATAATGATGAGATGGGTAATATATCTTTAATAATGGATGTTAAACTTCCTGTAAAAGTTAGAATTGGTAAAAAGAAGATGCTATTAAAAGATGTATTAAATATGGATATAGGTTCAGTAATAGAACTTAATCAACTAGCAAATGACCCATTAGAAATATTGGTAGATAACAATGTAATAGCACAAGGTGAAGTTGTTATTGTTGATGGTAACTTTGGTGTTCAAATAACAACCATTGGAACTAAAAGAGAGAGACTTGCTAAATTAAAGGAATAATATCCATGAAAAATAAAGATGCTAAGTTTACAAAAAAGAATGTAAAAGATTTTAGATCAGCAGATGTTTGGAGTGTTTTTAAAATAGTTGCTGATTTTGTTAAGGGTTTTGATGAATTAGGTGGTATTGGACCAACTGTAACTATCTTTGGTAGTGCTAGAATCAAAGAAGATAATCCTTACTATCAACAAGCTCAAAAACTATCTTCAATGTTAGCAAAAAATGGTTTTAATATTATGTCAGGTGGTGGTCCAGGTATAATGGAGTCAGCCAATCGTGGAGCAATAAAGTATAAAAATATAGAATCTATAGGTCTAAATATAGAACTTCCTTTCGAACAGATAGCTAATCCATATACTACCAAAGATTTAAGTTTTGATTATTTTTTTTCAAGAAAAGTGATGTTGGTTAAATACTCTATATCTTATGTATTATTTCCAGGTGGATTTGGTACTTTAGATGAACTTTTTGAATCTCTTACATTAGTCCAAACAAAAAAAATCACAGGTGTTAAGATATTTTTAGTTGGCGAAGAGTTTTATCGACCATTGATAAGTTTTATAAAAGATAGACTTTGTAGAGATGGGATGATTAATGAGGAAGATTTAGAGATTATTATACTAACTGATGATTTGAAATATATAGTAAAAGAGATTAAAAGATCTTTATCTAAACAGATTAAAGAGTTAAACGGTATGGGTTTAACAGGGACAAGTTATTATCAATCGTTAGTAGATTTTAAAAATAAAAAAAAGAATAAAAAATGAAAAAAAAAGTATTAATAGGTATGAGTGGAGGAGTTGATTCTACGATCACGGCTTTACTCTTAAAAGAGGAAGGCTATGAATGTGAGGGTTTATATATGAAACTACATTCAAAACCTGGTTATCATGAGGTAAATCAAGCAAAAGCTCAAAAAGCTGCAGATTTTGTTGGAATGAAATTACATGTATTAGATTTGCAAGAAACTTTTAATGAAAAGGTTTTTCAACCTTTTATAGATACTTATGAAAAAGGGCAAACCCCAAATCCTTGTGCTTTATGTAATAGAAATTTAAAATTTGGTGAGATGGTTAAGTTCGCTGATACTATAAATGCTGATTATATTGCAACTGGTCATTATATAAAAACAGATGGTAAATATTTTTATGAAGCTTCTGATAATACAAAAGACCAATCCTACTTTTTATTTTATGTTGAAAAAAATATATTACCTAGATTATTATTTCCGTTAGGTGAAAGGAAAAAGAGTGATATTAAGAAATTAGCTAGTTCTATTAAAGGTTTAGAATCTTTTGCATCTCAGGGTGAATCTAGTGAGATTTGTTTTGTTGAAACAACTTATACTGATTTACTTAAAGATTATGTAGATGTTGATAATGTTGGTGAAGTTTTAGACAAAGATGGTAATGTAGTTGGTGAACATAAAGGTTATATGCATTATACAATAGGTAAAAGAAAAGGTTTTACAGTTAAAGGTGCTCATGACCCACATTATGTTTTAAGTATGAATCCACAAAAAAATCAAATAGTAGTTGGTAAAAAAGATGAACTAGCATGTGATAGTGTAGTTCTTAATGATTTAAATATGTTTACTGATTTAAAAAAGTTTGATGCTAAAGTAAAACTTAGATATAGAACAATAGCAGTAGAATGTTCTGTAAAGATAATAGAAGATAAAGCATATGTTACTTTAAAAGAGAGTGTATACGGAGTGGCTACTGGACAAGCAGCAGTTTTTTATGAAAATGATAAACTAATAGGTGGTGGCTGGATAGAAGAAGTATAAATTTTTTAAATTTCAATAATCAA
>CAZSWW010000042.1:0-8722 GCA_964611265.1 uncultured Sulfurimonas sp.
CTGTTTCTTTTAGATGCACCCTTAAAAGATACTCACCACTCATATTGTAACTTGATTCTTTTCTTACATAGTTTGGTTGTAGTTTTTTTCTTTCCATATCAAAAAAACTTACTATCCGTTTTATCTCTGCATTTTCATCATCTAAGCTTGACTTTTGAATCTCTTTTTTCACATCTTTTACAACTGGGAGTTTTTTCTCTTCAACTTTTTCACTTAAAATAGTTACTGGCTCTTTTTTTACAACTGTTTTTTTTACTTTTACCTCTACATCATTTGATGCTATATGAAAAACTAATGAAGTAACTTTTTTACCATCTTTCTTTTCATCGATGCTAAAAGATATATCTGTATGCTCTTTTATCTCTTGCTGGGCTACATTTAAAACTTTTGCTTTAAAATTTGAGTATAAATGTAAAGCTTTTGGGATTTGAAGTTTTATTTTTAAATCATCTAAGTTAATGTTTGCATACGATTTGTGTTGATGCACTTTTAACAACTTATAAATCGCTCTTGAATAATTATTTGAAAGTGAAAAGAAACATTTTAAATCTTTATTTGAAAATTCTGTGCTTAGTTCTATTAAAAAAAGTTCCACATCTTTTTGTAACTTCACATCAACCAAAGAACCATCGATATCATAGTTTACTTTAGAAAACCAATTTAAAAATATATACCCATCCGTTGTAGCTACCTCTAGCATCTTTGACATAATCTTTTTTATAAATTTCAAATCATATTTATTAGTATCTAATGATGCTAAATCATTTTTAACAACTGCTACTAAAAATTTGATTTCATCATTATGTAATTTATATTTTGCATTAATTAAATTCAAATATTACCTTTTATATATATTGTAATAGTATATTTAATATTACTTATCATGTCAATAGTAATATTTATAAAATACTTATTTCTTTAATCACATTTCTTTCACTTAACTAAGTTATTCACATAAGTTAGTTTTAGTAATTCACATCACTTTAACCCTAGTTTATGGAAGTTCTTGTTACTATTCACATAATAAAAAATTTATAGGGTTTTATGTGAATATTGGTCAAGAAGTTTTAAAACTGTTAAAAGAAGAGATAACTGAGGTTGAATATAACCGATATATAAAGCAATTAAAATACAATGAAGAGGGTTCATCTTCTGATTTGGCTATATTTTATGCTCCAAATGCTCTTGTGTCCAACTGGATAAAAAGTAAGTTTACAAAAAAACTAGAGCATCTTTTTGAGATAAAAACAGGCAATAAAGTGAGCATCGTTATATCTCTAAAGTCAGAACCATCAAAAACTGTAGATAAAAAGATAATTGAACAAAAAAATTCAGTACATTCACTATTAAATCCATCACATACCTTTGATAACTTTATGGTTGGTGGCTCAAACCAGTTCGCTTATGCAGCTGTAAAGAGTGTAAGTGAAAAAGCTGGACAAGTTTATAACCCACTTTTTATACATGGTGGTGTTGGTCTTGGAAAAACACACTTGATGCAAGCTGCTGGTAATGTTTTTCAAAATCAAGGTAAGATAGTTATCTATATAACACTAGAACAATTTTTAAATGATTTTAGTAGAGCTTTAAGAAACAAAACTATGGAACGATTTCGTGAGAAGTACCGTAAATGCGACGTTTTACTTGTAGATGATATACAATTTTTAAGTAACAAAGAGTTGCTACAAGAGGAGTTTTTCCATACATTTGAAGCACTTCGTGGCATCGGAAAACAGATAATCATAACAGCCGATAAGCATCCAAAAAGGATAGCTGGACTAGAAGAGAGACTTCAAAGCCGTTTTGAATGGGGGCTTGTAGCAGATATCCAACCACCTGAACTTGAAACTAAAATAGCCATCATAGAGAGTAAAAGTAAGATAAATAAAGTCAAACTTACTAAAGAGATTATAAACTACATAGCTACCGTTATAGACAGCAATGTTCGTGAGATAGAGGGCATCCTTTCAAAACTACATGCTTACTCACAACTTATGCATGTAGATATTGACCTAGCTTTTACTAAAAATGTACTAAGAGACCAGATGCAAGAAAACCGTGAAAACATCACATTGGAGGGGATCACACAGGTTGTTGCAAAAGATTTAAATATCAAACCTAGTGATATTCGTTCAAAAGGTAGAAGTAAAAACATAGTATATGCGAGACGCATCTGTATATATCTTTGTCGTGAACTTACCCAAAATACGATGCCAACACTTGCACAGTATTTTGGTATGAAAGACCATACTGCGATAAGTCATACTCTTAAAAAGATTAATTCTCTTATGCAAAATGATGAGGATTTTAAAGTGAAAATTGCTGAATTAACTAATAAAATTACTTCAGCTTCGTAAAATATAATAAAAAAAGCTATAATAGTAAAAGTGAATAGATGTGACGAATACCATGTAGGTTCATCACATAGTAAAGTTGCTAAGGTACGGGGTTAAAATATGGAATTCACATATTCACAGCCCCCTACTACTACATACTAAAAATTATATATAATAAAGAGATAATATGAAGATAAATATTTCAAAATCAATACTTGAAAACATACTAATTCATGCTCAACCTTTTTTAGAAAAAAAAGATACATCACAGATTACATCTCATGTTTATTTGAATGTAACTAATTCTATTTTAACTTTAAAAGCTACTGATAATGAGATAGGATTTTTAGTAACTACTAACCAAATAAATCCTTTTGAAGATGGTTCTGTAACTGCTAATGGTAAAAAGTTTTTAGATATCATAAGAATTTTAAAAGATGGTGAGATAAATTTAGAGGTTTTAAATAATACTTTGTTTATTTCTCAAGGAAGTTCAAACTTTAAATTACCAACTTTTTCTTATGATGATTTTCCTGATTTTCCAACTTATCAAAATCAAAAACCAATATCTATAAATAGTCACACACTGATAGAATCATTAAAAAAAATAACACCATCTATAGATAATAATAATCCAAAGTATGAACTAAATGGTGCATTAATGGATATACAACAAAGTAAAATTAATTTTGCATCTACTGATACTCGTAGATTAGCTGTTGTAGATATAGAAAATCAAAATAATAATGAACTTTCAATAATCATCCCTAAAAAAGCAATAATAGAGATTCAAAAACTATTTTTTGATGATATTGAAATATATTATGATGATACAAATCTTATAATCAAATCAAATCAATATACATTTTTTACTAAACTTATAAATGGTAAATTTCCACCTTATGAGAGGATTATTCCAAAAGAGATAAAAAAAGAGTTGTTATTACCAAAAGCTTCTATGATTGATGCTATAAAACAGATAACGATTATATCTACAGATATTAAGATAACTTTTACTCAAAATAGCATTATTTTTGAGGGTTTAAGTGATGACAATATTGAAGCAAAAACAGAAATAGAGTTCAATACAAACTTTGAAGACAATTTTTCTATTGCAGTAAATAGTAGATATATATTGGATTTTTTAAACAATATAAACTCTTCTGAATTTAAAATAGGTCTAAATGAATCTAATCTACCGTTTATCTTAAGTGAAGGTTCTTTTAAAACAGTTATTATGCCTATAGTGATATAACATGAAAATTTTTGTTTTAATCTTATTGTTTATAACTTTTGCTTATGCAGATGAGTTTAATCTTGATAACTTACTTAAGAAATATCAAGATGCTGAGTCTTTATATAAGAAAACAAAACAAGAAAATGCTGGTTTTTTAGTTACTTATTCAAGAGAAGATTTAGAACAGATGCAAGCATATAAGCTAAAAGATGTTTTAAAAACTATTAGACTGTATACGATGCAAATCAATAATTTTGGTATAAGTGAGATAAAAACAGTTGGGGCTTCAAGTAAAAATCTTATGCCATTAAAGCTTTATATAGATGATTTTGAGATAACTTCATTTATAAAAGAAAATCCATTAGCTATGTATGAAAATATGGATATTTATTTTATAGATCATATAGAAATTTATCAAGGTGGTAGTTCTATAGCATTTGGTAATGAAGTTGGAAGTATGGTTATAAGACTTTATACAAAAGATCCAAAAAAAGAAAACAGTAAATCTTTTCAAATTAGTGTAGACTCTAGGAATTCAGTAGACAATAGAATATTTGATGCAGGTATTTTTAAAGACTATAAATATTTAGCTTATGTTGATATATCTAATGAAAAATTTAAAAAATACAACTTAAATGACCATACTCTTTCTAAAGACTTAAAAAGATACCAAACACATTTTAAACTGTCTAAAGAAAATAACTTTGATGTGGAATTTAACGGTATTTTAAATGATGGAGACAGTTTTAAAGGTTTTGGAACTTCACCATCAGATGATAATAAACTTAAAAAATCATATACAAATATAAATTTTACAAAATATTTTACAAATAATTTAAAATTTTCAACAAGTATATCTGGAGAAAATAGTAAAGCTACCCTTCATGATGATATAGGTTTTATACTCTCAGATAATAGTCTAGCTAAAAATTTTGATTTTAATATACATAGTAGAATCTATAAAATATCTTTAGAAAAAAAAATATCTTTAAAAAAACATGATATTTTAATCGGAACACAATTTTTAGAAAAAAGATTGAAAATAGATGAATATAAAATAGATAACAAAGATTTGATTTTAAATACAAATAAAGTAAAAACTTATATGTTGTATTTTGAGGATATGTATAATCTTAATGAAAATAATCTTTTATCATTAAGTGGAAAAGTTGATAGTTATATAAATACAACAATTAAAAATACAACAGAATATTCAGCTAGATTAGCTTATATAAATATCTTAAATGATAATTGGAAATATAAAGTTTTTTTAACAAGAAGATATATCTATCCAAGTAATATTCAAAACTCTTTTACAATGCCTATATATAATGCAAATAAAAATTTGGAAAGTGCAAAAGTTAAAATGTTAGCAGGAGAATTAGAATATAAAGATGATAAATATAGAATTTTATTTGGTTATGCATATAAAGAGATTGATAAAGCTTTTATAGTTAATATGTTTAAAAAACAATATGAAAATAAAGATGGAACAGTATATTTTAGACGAGCATATATAAAGAGTGAATACAATTTTAATATATATAATAAAATTGTAGCAGAGGTATTTAAAGGTTATAAGAAAGTTTATAACTCATCTTCTAGTGGTTTGTTAATTCAGTTATTTAACAAAATAGGTAAATTTAGTCTTTATAATGAACTTATATATCGCAGTGGATATTCTATATCAAATATTAAAATTGATGCTGGATATGATTGGACTATGAGTGTCGCATACCCATTAACAAAACAAATAAATTTAAAATTAAAGGGTGAAAATATTTTAGATAAAGCTAGTAAATCATTGATAGATATAAATACTGAGTTTCTAGCTCCGTCAGTTGAATCTAAGATGATTATGACTATGGAATATACATTTTGAAATTTTTAATTTTAATCTTATTATCACTTTCCTTATTGTTAGGTAATCAAAGTGGTGATAAATTGAAAATGCAAATATTAAAAAATATTTGTTTATCTATTAAAAGTGAAAATAAAATGAAAATTTGGAGTGATGATATAAATATTATGAAATCATTCAAAGAGTCTGATAAATTTGTAACAGTTTCTAATTTTAATGATGCTAATTTTATTATTTTAACTAAAAAGATTGCTTTTTTGACAGAAGATACAGATAAACATATATTTGTTCTTAATTATTGTTTATTGGAATATATACCAAATAGTTTTGGTGCATTATTTTGGAAAAAAGGGCGACCAAATATTGTTTTTATAAAGTCCAGATTGGAAGACCAATCTTTAATTTTATCAGATAAATTAAAACCATACATAGAAGAACAAATATGGTAAAAAAGAGTGATTTTGTTTTAATAGCAGTTCTTGTTGGTTTTGCACTATTTTTTGTATATCTTTATTTTTATATCAATAATACACAACAAGCTATGCGAAACTATGTGATTGAAAATAAAATTAAACATATGTCTAATGTTTTTAGTCATATTGAAACTCAGATATTAAAGGTTAAGGGTTCTTCTGATCTAGTTACTGTACTAAAAGATAAAAAAGTAAGAGATACTATAGAAGTTCAACTAACACAGATATTATCTAAAAATACAAAGTATGTTTATTTTTTATTTTTAGATAAAAATGATAAATTTAGATTTTTACTGGATGGTTCAGTTGAAGATAAAGCACGGTTCTATCAAAAATTCGACCCATTAAAAAAAGAAATTTATGAAGATGTATATCATACAGCTCAAGTAAAAACAGTTTTTCAAAAAAATATGGAAAATTTATCTATGACAATTTTATATCCAGTAAAACAAAATGGTAAAGTTATAGGTATTTTGAGTATGGATATGACAACAGGTGTACAAGATGATATAACCAAGATGATAGAGCCATTGAAAAACTTCTTTGTTGTTTTAATTATTTTTATATCTCTTCTAATATTTGTTGCTGTGATACAGTTTTTTAGATATTTTAAAACTAGAAACCAACTATTTCATGACCCTCTTACAAAAATTTTCAACAGAAATTATCTACAAGAGGTTGCTCCATCTTTAAACCTAAATCATTACTCTGTTGCTATGTTTGACCTTGATAGATTTAAAGTTATTAACGATACTTATGGTCATAAAACAGGTGATGTAGTTTTACAAGAGTGTGCTAAAGTATTTAAAAGTAATATTAGAGATAGCGATATACTTATAAGATATGGTGGGGAAGAGTTTGTTTTACTTATAAATAAAAGAGGAGAAAAAGATAACTCTTTTGAGATATGTCAAAGGATACTTGAAAAAACTTCTCAACATATCATAAAATATGATGATAATGAGATAACTATGACACTATCAATAGGACTTTATCAAGATTTAGCTCATGAGAGTAATCTTGTAGAAGCGATTAAAAAAGCAGATAGTATGCTTTATCTTGCAAAACAAAGGGGTCGTGACCAAATTGTTAACTATAGTAAAAATATTCAAAATATATCTACGAGCAATAAAAAAGGTGTAGATGATGTTAAACAAGCTTTAAATGATGATAGAGTTATTTGCCATTTTCAACCAATAGTTGATGCAAAAGACTTAAGTATTTTAAAGTATGAAGCACTTGTTAGAATAGTTTCAGATAGCAGTGAAACAATATATCCAAATAGTTTTTTACCATATATAAAACATACAAATATACATTATAAACTTACAAAAAAGATACTAGAAATTATTTTTAATGAGTTTAAAAATAGTGATAAAAATGTAAGTATAAATATTAGTTTTTTAGATTTACTAAACAAAGATATTGTATCTTTTATCATAAATAATTTATCTTTTAATCCTTCTTTTGCTTCTAGGATAACATTTGAAATACTTGAGAGTGATGAGATTGAAGATATTAATATTTTTACTCAAAAGATAGATATTTTACATAAACTTGGTTCAAAAATCGCTATAGATGATTTTGGTAGTGGTTATTCAAACTTTAAAGCTGTTCTTGATGTTAAGTCTGATTATTTGAAAATAGATGGTTCACTTGTAAAAGAGATAGATAGTGATGAAAAGGTTTATAGAGTTGTTAAAAACATCATACTTTTTGCAAAAGATAGTGGTATGAAAACTATAGCAGAGTATGTTTCATCAAAAGAGATTTATGAACGATTGAAAATTCTTGATGTTGATTATATGCAAGGGTTTTATCTTGCAAAACCAACTGAGAATATTATAGAAAAAATAGAGATATAAGCTACTTTAAACTTACTTTTAGCTAAAATCTATTCAATTATGCTTTATGGAGAAAAAAATGGAACAAAACTACGGTGCTAGTAATATCAAAGTCTTAAAAGGGCTAGAGGCTGTTCGTAAAAGACCAGGTATGTATATTGGGGACACTGGGCATCGTGGATTACACCATTTAGTTTATGAGGTTATAGATAACTCTATAGATGAAGCTATGGCAGGTCATTGTGATACTATCACAGTAACACTTACAAAAAATGGAACTTGTAAAGTAAGCGATAACGGTCGTGGTATCCCTACAGGTATGCATCCTACTGAGGGTATGAGTGCTGCAACTGTTGTTTTAACAGTTCTTCATGCTGGTGGTAAGTTCGATAAAGATACTTACAAAGTTTCAGGTGGTTTACATGGTGTTGGTGTTTCTGTTGTAAATGCTCTTTCTTCTGACTTACATATGACAATCTATCGTGATGGTGAGATTCATGAGCAGGACTTTAAAGAGGGTATCCCTCAAGAAGCTTTAGCTGTAACTGGCACTACTCGTAAAACTGGTACTACTATAGAGTTTTCAGCAGATGCAAGTATCTTTACAGATACTGTAACTTTTGAGTATGAATATCTAGCAAAAAGATTTAAAGAGTTAGCATACTTAAACCCTTTTATCACTATAAAATTTAATGATGAAAGAACGGGAACTAAAGAGGTTTACCACTTTGAGGGTGGTATAGCTCAGTATGTAAATGATATGAACAAAAAAGTTGTAGTAGCTCAAACTTACTCATTTTCTGCAAAGATAGAAGATATAGAGTTTGATATAGCACTTATGTATAATGATGGTTATGATGAAAAACTTGCATCATTTGTAAATAACATCCGTACACCAAATGGTGGTACTCATGAGGCTGGATTTCGTGCAGGTTTAACTCGTGTTATCTCTCAGTACAACTCTAAAAATG
>CAZSWW010000043.1:0-8581 GCA_964611265.1 uncultured Sulfurimonas sp.
ATTTAATAATAGAAGATGATAAGATGGATGATATACTAGAAAAAAGGGAAAAATATTCAGATATACATATTTTAAAGACATCAAATCTAAAAGAGGACTTTTTGATTAAAAAGTTATTTACTAGTTGATGATGTAATCTCAGTGAGTTCTATAACATCCTCATCTTTTTCATTAGTAAGTTGTTTTTGATAACTCTCATTTGTTTGACCACTAAAAGCACTTATAAGTTGGTTTTCTTGCGATTTATCAAGGTTACCTGAGGAGATAGCATCTAACATTTTTTCAGCTATCTTTACTCTTGCATCATTTTCTTTTTGGTTAAAGTATTTTTGCAAGTTATCGTTGTAGGCTCTTAGTTTGTCTTCTCTTCTTTTTTTGAAATAATAATATACAAAAAAACTACTGATGATTAGAAGTAAAGCTAAGATAAGCATCATGTAGCGTTTTAGCTCCATGTTGTTACTTTGCTCTTTTTGTTGCATCTTTTGCTCAAAAAGTGCTTTTTCTTTGGCTTGTTCAAAGATGATTTTTTGTTTTTCTATCTCTGCTTGAGTACGGATTTTTTCTAACTCTTTTTCTTTCTCGATTAGAGCCAACTCTTTTTTTGACTCTAAGATTGCTAACTCTTTTTGAGTTTGAGCAGATAGTTTTTTGAGTTGAATCTCTTTTGATTCTTGTACTTTTTTCTCAAAAGCTATCTTTTCATTGGCAATGATTTTTGCTTTGTCCTCTTCTGATTGTAGTAAATCACAACCACTAAAGAGAAGAGCAAGAGTTAAAAAGATAATCCATTTCATAACTGTATAACCTTTACGATAAAGCTTCAGTTATGAAAGCAAGAGATGCATCTTTTGCCTCTGGAAGTTTAGTTTTGTCTTTTCCACCAGCTTGTGCGAAGTCTGGACGACCTCCACCTCCACCACCAAGTATTGGAGCGATTTTTTTAATCCACTCTCCTGCTTTAGCACTTGCATCTTTTACACCACAAGCTATAAGAACTTTGTCACCTTTTACTTGAAAAAGCATAGCACAAAGCTTTTCGTTTTGGTTTTTAAGTTCGTCTATCTTCTCTTTTATATCACCATTTGGATACTCTTCTATAACTACAGCTACACCGTTGATGTCGTTAGTAGTTATCTCAACTTTACTAGCTTCTTGTGCATCTTTTAGTTCATCTTTTAACTCTGTTATGGTTGATTTTAAACGCGATATACCAGCTAAAACATCTAAGTTTTTAACTTCTGCTTCAACTCTTTTTAGAAGGATTCTTTGTTCACAAAAGTATTCATAAGCACTATGACCCACAACAGCTTCGATGCGACGAACACCAGCACTTACACCACTCTCTTTAGTGATGATAAATGAACCTATAGATGCAGTGTTATCAACATGAACACCACCACAAAGTTCAACTGAAGCATCATCAAAGCTTACAACTCTAACAGCATCTCCATATTTTTCACCAAACTGAGCTTTTGCACCGCTATTTTTTGCACTTTCTATATCCATAACTTCTGTTTTAGCATCTATGGATTTAGCGATAATTGCATTTACTTTTTGCTCTATCTCAGCTAACTCTGCATGAGTTAAAGCTTTTGGATGTGAAAAGTCAAATCTAAGTCTTTTAGCTTCATTTAATGAACCAGCTTGTGAGATATGTTCACCTAAAGTATCAAATAAAACAGCATGAAGTAGGTGAGTTGCTGAGTGATGTTTTATAATCTCATCTCTTGAACTATCTACAAATGCACGAACATTATCTCCAACTTTTAGCATATTTGTAACCTCTATCTGAGATAGATTAAGTCCAAAGAATTTTTTAGTATCTACTACCGTTGCGAGATTTTCTAGTTCACCACAATCTCCAGTTTGACCACCACTCTCAGCATAAAAAGGTGTATAGTCTAAAAGAACCCAACCTTTTTCCCCATTATTAAGAGAGTTAGTATTTTTATAATTTTCATCTAAAAGTGCTAAAACTTTTGAACTTGCTTTTGTTTGCTCATAACCTACAAATTTGTTTTCACCAAATTTTTCTAAAAGTTCTTTAAAGTCACCGTGAGTATCTGCATCTCCACTACCTTTCCAAGCAGCTTTTGCACGAGTTCTTTGCTCTAGCATCAACTCATCAAACTTGTTAGCATCTAGCTTCAAGTTATGGCTTTTTAGCATATCTTCTGTCAAATCAAGTGGAAAACCAAATGTATCGTAAAGTTTAAAAGCAACTTCACCACTAAACATATCTTTAGTAGTTTTTAACTCCTCTTCAAAAAGAGCAATTCCACTCTCGATAGTTTTGAAAAATCTAGCCTCTTCTAACTCTATCTGCTCACTAACTATAGATGCTTTAGTCTTAAGATACTCATACTCACCACCCATAATCTCAACTACAGTATCTACAAGTTTAAACATAAAAGGTTTTCTAAAACCTAGTAAGTAACCATGTCTTACAGCACGGCGAAGGATGCGACGAAGTACATAACCACGACCCTCATTTGAGAAGTTTATACCTTGTGCTAAAAGAAAAAGTGTCGTACGGATATGGTCAGCTATAACTCTATAAGATGCACCAGTTTCATACTTATACTCTTTACCTATAAGCTCTTCAACTTTGTTGATAATTGGCATAAACAAAGATGAACCGTAGTTAGATAATGCACCCTCTTTTATAGCTACAACTCTCTCAAGTCCCATACCTGTGTCTATAGATGGTTTTGGAAGTGGGTTTAGAGTTCCATCAGCTTGTCTGTCATACTGCATAAAAACAAGATTCCAAATCTCTAAAAATCTATCACCCTCACCACCTAGGTAATCCTCTTCACCTGAAAAGTGTTCAGCACCTTGGTCATAGAAAATCTCACTACATGGTCCACAAGCACCTGTGTCACCCATAGCCCAAAAGTTATCTGCATCGCCTAGTCTTTTGATTCTGTCTAGTGGTACATGTTTTTGCCAAAGTTTTTCAGCTTCATCATCGCTATCATGCACAGTTACCCAAAGTTTTTCAACTGGTAGTTCTAAAACTTTAGTTAAAAATTCCCAAGAGTAGTCTATAACTTCCTCTTTAAAATAATCTCCAAAAGAGAAGTTACCAAGCATCTCAAAAAAAGTATGATGTCTTGCCGTATGACCAACATTTTCAAGGTCATTGTGCTTTCCACCTGCTCTTAAACAAGTTTGACAAGATGTAGCACGAGGATTCGCTGGAGCTGGAACTTCACCCGTAAATATCGACTTAAAAGGCACCATACCTGCATTGTTGAAAAGTAATGAAGCATCATCTGGAGTTAGTGGAGCAGAAGCCACTCTTTGGTGATTTTTTGATTCAAAAAACTTTAAAAATTCTTCTCTAATATCCATAAATATTTCCTAAGTAGTAAGTTTTATTACTATGTAAAATTGGTTGGATTATATCAAAAAAAGGCTATATTTGATTTTAAACTTTATGATTTATTTTTTTTGAAGTAAAACACTTTTTTTTGAATCATATTTTATAACTTTAAAACCACTTATAGAGGCTAAAATCTCAAAAGTATGAGGTCTAAAAAAACATATATGGGTAGGGTCGTTTTTATACCACCACCTTTTAAATTCTTGAGCATCATTCTCATGAAATTGTGTCATTAAAGCCAAATAACCATCTTTTTTTATATGTGAGGTAAAAAAGTTAAAAATATCTACTGGGTTATTTATATGTTCTATAACTTCAGTTGAAGTTATAAGGTCGTATTTTTTGCCATCAAAAACTTTTTGTGGAGAGAAAAATTTATCGTAAATATCTACATTTAAACCTTCCCTTTTTAACAATTCGGCTAAAACAGGTCCCGGTCCACTACCAAACTCTAAAACAGTTTTAATATCTTTTAAATATGGTCTAAAAGTATTGTTTATAAACTTTTCAAACATCTCTACATATCCTGTAGATTCCATGTTGTTGTTATGATTTTTATATTGTTTTAGTTCATTTGTTTCATCTACATAATCGGATGGGTTTTTAAAGATAAATTCACATTTTTTACAATGAAAAAATTCCCAATTATTTTTTTCGCATTTTATTATATCGGTATTTGAATTACATATTAAACAGTTCATTTTTTTATTATAGCAAATTAATTTTTTTATGTTAGACTTTTTAAAAAGAAAAAAGATGAAAACAAGATTTAGTTCTTTAGTAACTTTAAAAAAAAATAAAATGCAAGAGAGTGAACAAGTGTTGTCTAAAGCAAACTCTGCATTAAATAATGCAAAGTCAGCATTAGAAGGTTCTTATGCATCTTTAAATGATATAGAAGAACCACAAGGGGGAACTATATCTGCTTTATTAGCAACTAGAACATTATTGTCATCTCAAAGAAACTTGATTAAAAAAAATAAAGAGTGGATAAATTTTGCTCAAACTCAACTACTTCAAGCTAAAGAACAACTAAAAAAAGATATGATTGAACATGAAAAATTTAAGTATTTAGAAGTTGAAGAGATTAAGAAAAAGATAAAAAAACAAAAAGAACAAGAAGCAAAAGATTTAGATGAAGTGGCACTAATGACTTATGCTCAAAAAGGATAAATTATAAAATCTTTACTATTGGTAATACTATTTTACACATCATCGTTAATGGCACTTCAAACAAGTGAAAGACTTTTTGAGTGTACTGAGATTTTTAAAGAGAGAAAAAGTGAATTGTTAGTTGAACTTGAACGCATAGATGAACAAAAACAAGCACTAGAAGCACTAAAAATAGCAACAGATGAATTACTAAAACAAAAAAAAGAAGCTATAGCCCAAGAAGAAGAAGTGGTTGATAGAAAACTTACTGATATATCGGAAAAAGAAAAATCTATAAAAAAAATGTTAAAAGAAAAAAAAGAAATTTTAGAAAAATTAACAAGCTTAAAGATGGATAAAGTTGCTCAAACTTTTGCTAAGATGAAAGCTGCATCTGCTGCAAATATACTTGCAAAAATGGGTGTAAAAGATGCAACAAATATATTGACATCTTTAAAACCAAAAACTGTTGGTAAGATTTTAGCAAAAATGGATGCTCAAAAAGCTTCTGAGCTTACATTATTACTTGTGAAATAAGAGGGTATAAACAAAGATTATGAGAATTTAACTAAAAAATTGTTATAATCTCTTTATGAAAAAAACACTAATAGCCCACTCTCCCGATGCCGACGATATTTTTATGTACTATGCCATTAAATTTGGCTGGGTAGATATGAAAGATACTAAGTTTGATAACATTGCTAAAGATATTCAGACTTTAAACGAAGATGCACTAAATGGTGTATATGACATAGTTGCTATAAGCTTTGCACTTTATCCACATATAAAAGATGAGTATGCACCTCTAAGAACTGCTGTAAGTTTTGGAGAGGGTTATGGTCCTAAAGTTATCAAGAAAAAAGGTGAAAAGTTAAAGCGAAACTTTAAAGTAGCTCTTAGTGGTGAACATACTACAAATGCTATGTTATTTCGCATCGCTTATCCTGAAGCTAGAATCACATATATGAACTTTTTAGATATAGAACAAGCTGTACTTGATGGTGAAGTTCATGCTGGTGTACTTATACATGAAAGCATCTTAACTTATGCAGATGAGTTAGAAGTTGAGAGAGAGATGTGGGATATTTGGCAAGATTTAGCTGGAAAAGAGCTACCTCTTCCTTTAGGTGGGATGGCAATTCGCCGTTCACTACCACTAAACAAAGCTATAGAATATGAAGCTACTTTAACAAAAGCAGTAAAAGTAGCAAGAGACCATAAAGATAAACTCTCAGAGATGCTACTTGAGAGAGATTTAGTTCGTATAGATGCATCAACTCTTGATAAATACCTTGAACTTTATGCAAACGATGAATCTATAACACTTAGTGAAATTCAATACAAAGCTATAGATAAACTTTTTGAGATAGGGTATGAAAATGGTTTTTATGATGAAAAAGTACAAATCCAAAACTACCTAATCCCAACAGAGTACGAAGAACTTAGGAACTCATAACTTTTATGGAAGCAAAACTAATAGCTATTGGGATAGAAACATTTAAAATAGCACTATCACTAGCGCTTCCAGCACTTTTAACTGGTATGTTCCTTGGGTTAGCTGTAAGTATATTTCAAGCTACTACACAAATAAATGAGATGACTTTGAGTTTTATACCAAAGATTATGGGTGTAATTATCGTTATCATCTTAACGATGCCATGGATGTTAAACTCTGTTATAGATTTTGCAACAAACACTTTTAACTTAATTCCAAATTTTATAGAATGACAAAAAAAATAAATTTTTCTAAATTTTCATCATTTAAAATAGGTTCTAGCATAGATGTTAAAATCTTAGAAAATTGTGAAGATTATAGTGATGATTTTTACATCATAGGTTCATGTAATAACTTACTCATAAGTGATAATCCACCACCACTTATAAAACTATCAAAAAAGTTTGATTATATAAAACTTGAAGATGGTTTTTTAGAGATAGGTGGAGCAACACCTAGTGGTAAGATAGCATCTTTTTGTAAAAAGCATAATTTAGCTGGTTTTGAATTTGTTTCGCATCTACCTGGTACTTTGGGTGGACTTGTAAAGATGAATGCAGGTTTAAAAGAGTATGAAATCTTCAATAACCTAATCTCTGTAAAAACTTGTAGTATGACAAAAGAGAAAAAAGATATAGATTTTGGTTATCGATATACAGATATAACTGAACCGATATTAGAAGCAAAGTTTAAAGTGCTTGATGGGTTTGATGAGCAAAAAGTTATGTTGTTTAAAACTATGAGATTAAACCAACCAAATCAACCAAGTGCAGGGAGTTGTTTTAAAAATCCTGTTGGAGATTATGCTGGTCGACTTATAGAAGAAGTTGGACTAAAAGGGTTTAAAGTTGGAGATATGGAGTTTAGTAAAATCCATGCAAACTTCTTAGTAAATCATGGAGATGGAACATTTAAAGATGCTATCTATCTTATAAAAGAGGCACAAAAAAGAGTATATGAACGATTTAAGATAAAGCTTGAATTGGAGATAAAGATTTTATAGTAATCATAATGTAACTAAAAATCTATATAATCTAAAGTAAGAAATTAAAGGAAATAGTTATGCCGATTATGAATATTCAAAACTTCTCATTTACATATCCAAATGTAGACCATCCATCACTTAAAAATATTAACATAAAAATTAGAAAAAACAAAATAACAGCACTTATAGGCCCAAGTGGTTGTGGTAAATCTACACTTCTTAGAAGTATGAACCGTATACATGACCTTTACCCTGGAAATAAGTACGATGGTAAGATAGATTTGCTAAATGAGCAAACAAACAAAATGGAAAATATACTGGATATAAAAAAAGAAAATGAGTTTATAGAACTTCGTCAAAAAGTTGGAATGATTTTTCAAAAACCAACACCATTTCCTATGAGCATCTTTGATAATGTTGCTTATGGACTTAAAATCGCAGGTATAAAAAACAAAACAGAACTTCAAGACAGAGTTGAACAAGCCCTAAAAGATGGAGCATTGTTTAAAGAGGTTCACGATAGATTAGACAAATCAGCTATGGGGCTTTCAGGTGGACAACAACAAAGACTTTGTATAGCAAGAGCAGTTGCAGTAAAACCTGAAGTTTTACTTTTTGATGAACCAACATCAGCACTTGACCCTATCTCTACAGGAGCGATAGAAGAACTTATAGTAGAACTTAAAAAAGATGTAAGTATAGCTATCGTTACACACAATATGCAACAAGCATCTCGCATCAGTGACTATACTGCTTTTATGTATCTTGGTGATTTGATAGAGTTTGATAAAACTGAAAATATATTTTTAAATCCTAAAGAGAAACAAACAGAAGATTATATAACAGGGAGATTTGGATAATGGTTACAAAATTTGAAGAGAGTATGGATGAGATAAAAGCAAAAGTTACAGATATAGGTACTGGTTTACTAAATGCAAATGTATTACTTCTTGAAGCATTAAAAGATTGTGATTCACAAAAATTTAACGATGCACGGTCTCATATAAAAAACATAGGTGCAAAAGCTGATGCTATAGATAATGCCATCATAAAAGTTTTAGCACTTTATACACCTGAAGCAAAAGATTTAAGACAAGTTGTTGCTTACCTTAAAATCACAAATGAGCTTTCAAGAGCTTGTTCAAACTCAAGAAGTTTTATAAGAGGTTTTACAGATGTATGTGAAGATGTAGCAGTTGAAACTATAAACGAATATGCAGTACCAATGCAGACATCAACTGTAAAAGCTATAAAACTAAGTATTAGCATGATAAATTGTGATGATACTGATGAGATTCAAGAGATATATAACGATGCCCTTATAGAAGAGAGTAAAACTGATGACCTTTACGAAATGGTTGAGCGAAACTTAACGATACAAGCAAAAGATTCTAATGACTTTGAAAAATTCCATAAGATGCTAAAAGCACTTAGAAAAAGTGGCAAAATAGCATCTCGTGCTATCAGCATAGCAAACTTACTTGTTTATGCAAAAGTTGGTGGAAATTTTCACAACTAATTAGGTACAACAACCACATGAACGAAACAATATTAATAG
>CAZSWW010000044.1:0-8552 GCA_964611265.1 uncultured Sulfurimonas sp.
ATATAAACCTTTTAAATGTTGTTGGCTATGAAGTTATTTATGGTCTCTTACTTATGCTAAAATAATAAAGGAAGACTCTTAAATGCTATTTATGCAACTTTTTTTAATCCTACTTATCGCTTATAGTTTTGGCTTTTTATATTATGGTTTATATAGAAATATCACAGCAAGATTTCAGCTTCGTATTGGACCACCTGTTTATCAATCATTTATGGATTCTATAAAATTCTTTTTAAAAAAAGAAACAACTAACCATGGATGGATGTTTTATCTAGGACCTATAATTATGATGAGTGGAGCTATTATGACTCTATTTTTTATACCACTTTTTACAACTGGTTCAGATTTTAAAGCTTTAAGTGAATACGGAAATCTTTTTTTAGTTCTTTACCTTTTAGTTCTTGGTCCTCTTGGTAATGCTCTAGCTGTTGGTGCTGGAGGAAACCCTTTTGGTGCTATGGGTATCACTCGTGGGCTCAGTAGACTCTTTGCCCTTGAGATGCCTTTTTATATAGCTGTTATTGCCATTATGAGTTTAAACTCTAGTGCTGACATAACTACTATAGCATCCTCTCAAACAACTTTTAATGCTTTTGTTTACCCTCTTCTTTTTATAGGTGCATTATTTTCCTTTGTTGGCATGATGGGACAATCCCCTTTTAATGTAGTTGGTGCTCCTGTTGAAGTTTATTCTGGTCCTGCTAGTGAATTTAGTGGAAAGTTTTTAGCACTTCTCATGAGTCAAAGTGCTATATTTACATTTGCTAAGTTAGTTTTGATGGTACATCTATTTTTAGGTGGAGCTAGTAGTTTTATAGAACTTACCATAAAAACTTTTATACTTTTTTTCTTTGTTATAGCTTTTGGGTCTCTTTATGGACGATTTAAAACACCACAAAGTATTGATTTTTTACTTAAAGTTCCTACTGCTATAAGCATAGTAGGGCTTTTACTAGCTACTTGGAGTGCATAATGGAAACTGGATTTTTAAAAGAACAGAAGATTTTAGAGGGTGATTTAAACTCAGATACTTCACACAAAAATAGTGTAGACTTTTTAATGAACTGGTTTAGGAAAAGAAGTATATTTGTACTAGCTTATGGAACTGGTTGTGGAGCGATAGAGATGCCACCAACATTTACAAGTCGCTACGATGCAGAAAGACTAGGTATCAGAGGTTCAGCTACTCCTAGACAAGCTGATGTTATCATAGTTTCAGGGTATTGTTCTTACAAAACACTAAGAAGAATCATAAGAACTTACGAACAGATGAGTAATCCTAAATATATTTTGGCACTTGGAAGTTGTACTATTAATGGTGGGATGTACTGGGATTCTTATAACACTATAAAGAAATTAGAAGACTATCTACCAGTAGATATGTATGTAAATGGTTGTATGCCAAGACCAGAATCTATATTGGAAGGGTTTATACATCTTCAAAAAGAGATTGGTGAGGGTAAGGTATCTTCATGGGAAAAATATGAAAAGAACTATGATTTTTATAGAAAGAATCAAGAAGCTATTTTAGGTAAAGTGGTTGAACCTAGTTATGAAGCTGATTGGTATCTTTATGATGGTGGTTTATAATTTCTTTTATATAAGAAATAACAAGAAATTAGTTATAATTTTGTTCTAAATTAGAGGTAGAAAATGATAAGACAAATACTAAAAATTATATTTATGATAAAACTTGGACTAAAATATGTAAAGATATTTAAGAAAACATACTTTCACCCATTTATAACATATAGACAAGCATATAAACAACTAGCTATTGAAAGACAAATTTACTCAAACAAAATTTTAAATCATCTAAATATAGAAGTAAAGTTAGTTGGTGAGATTCCAAAACAAAACAAAGTTCTATATGCTATAAACCATCGTTCACTTTTAGATATACTTGTTATGGAAAATATATTTGAAAAACATAATAAAAATGGCACTTGGATAGCAAAACATGAACTTTTTGAACATTGGCTTTATGGGGATTTTTTTAAATATAGTGGTTGTATAGGTGTAGACCTACAAAATCCTAAAAAACTTCTAAGCTTTTTTAAGATAATAAAATCAACTTTTAAACAAATTGATGATTTTAATATATATATATTTCCAGAGGGTGAAAGACATAAAAATAAAGGTCTTCTAAAATTTCAAAGTGGTGCTTCAAAAATAGCAAAAGCAAATAAACTAGATGTTGCACCAGTCTTTATACATGATGAACTTGAAGAGGTTTTTAAAGATGCCCCTTATAAAAAGACTAGAGTTGTTGAAGTTCATGTCGGAAATTTGGTAGACCATAAAGAGTTAGAAAAACATTATGTAGATTTTATGAATGAGGTAAAAAATAGCAAATGAACACAATGAAATTAGGTGTAAATATAGACCATGTAGCAGTTTTAAGAGAAGCAAGACAAGTAAATGACCCGGATATACTAAATGCTTTAAATGTAGCTTGTATGAATGGAGCAGATCAAATCACTATCCATTTAAGAGAAGATAGAAGACATATACAAGATATAGATGTTAAAAATATTATGATGCACTCTACTTTACCTATAAATTTAGAATGTTCTATAAATAAAGAAATTTTAAACATAGTAAGTGATTTTAAACCACATCGTGCAACTTTAGTCCCTGAAAAAAGAGAAGAAGTTACAACTGAGGGTGGGCTTGATGTTTTTACTTATGAAGATGAAGTGTCTTTTGCTATAGAACAACTCCACGATGCTATCATACCTGTTTCACTTTTTATTGATCCAACTATAGAAGCTGTTGAAAAATCAAAAGAGTTAGGAGCAGAGATGGTAGAACTTCATACTGGATTATTTTCAAACCTTTTTGCGATGTTGAACTCATCACTACCCTACTCTAACCACTCAGTAAAAGAACTTGAATTACCTCGTTATGAATTATCTTCAAGACTTGAAAAATCTATAGAAGATATAAAACTATCTGCAAAAAGAGCAAATGAGATAGGTTTAGAAGTAGCAGCAGGTCATGGACTAAACTATCATAATATTCACGAAATGATGAAGATTCAAGAGATAGTTGAGTTAAATATCGGTCAAAGTATCATAGCTAGAAGTGTTTTTAGTGGTTTAGCAGATGCTGTAAAAGAGATGAAAAGATTAACAATAAGATGAAAAAAATAGCTATAAGTGTTGGTGATCTAAACGGTGTTGGAATTGAGATAGCATTAAAAACACATTTTGAGGTTTCTAAACTATGTAAACCAATCTACTGTATAAATAAAAACCTACTAAAACAAGCTTCACAACTTTTAAAAATAGATATACCAGATGATATTGAACTTCAAAATATAGGTGGAGACTTTCAAATTGAAGCTGGTAAAATAGATGCTAAAGCAGGTCTATACTCTTATGAAAGTTTTATGAAAGCAATAGAACTTTGTGAATATAATAAAGCTGATGCAATTGTAACAATGCCAATTCATAAAGAAGCTTGGATGTTAGCAGGACTAGATTATAAAGGTCATACAGATTTACTTCGTCAACATTTTGATAAAGAAGCTATAATGATGCTAGGTTGCAAAGATATGTTTGTTGCTTTATATACTGAACATATACCTCTAAAAGATGTTGCTTCTTATATAAAAACAGATAAATTAACACAATTTTTTCTTGACTTTCATAAAAGTATAGGTGATAAAAAAGTAGCTGTTTTAGGACTAAATCCACATGCTGGAGATAATGGTGTACTGGGTAATGAAGAAAAAAAGATAAATAAAGCTATAAAAGAAGCAAATGAAATAATAGGAAAAGAGCTTTTCATAGGTTCACTTGTTCCAGATGTTGCATTTACACCAAATAGTAGAAAACAATACAAATATTTTATAGCAATGTATCATGATCAAGGCTTAGCACCTTTAAAAGCACTTTACTTTGATGAAAGTGTAAACATATCACTAAATCTACCAATCATTAGAACATCTGTTGATCATGGAACAGCTTTTGATATAGCTTATAAAGGTAAAGCAAAAAAACTTTCATATATAAATGCTATAAAAAATGCTCTGGAATTAATAGATTGAAATGTATAATAGTCCCTTAAGATAGGGGCTATAAATATAGGCACAGCTATAAGCCGAGTTTTGTTTAAATAGCATTAATCTAATATATTTTTTACAAAATATCTTTAGCGAAATAGTAGCAATGTAAGACGCTGACCACCTATTTCTTGCTGCCATGTTGGGTTTACAAGCTCTCTATATTGCTATAAAGACTGGTGGTCTCTTAAACACACCTTTTCACCTTTACCATAAAATGGAAGTTTATTTTCTGTTGCACTTTCCCTCGTATTACTACGGCCATTAGTTAAATGGAACACTGTCTTACAGCAGCTCGGACTTTCCTCTTGCAATTAAAATTACAAGTAACTATATGCTGTACCTATAAAATGTAATCCTATTTATAAAATAGGATTACTTAAAGTAATTTACATTACTTCTTTAGCATATTTTTCACCAAGATCATAAGCAACTTTATTTACATCATGAACTTTAGCTGGAACTTTTGAAAGCATTACATCTACAAGTTGTTGTTTTTCAAGAGCACCTGTCATTGTATTTGCAATAGCAAGAGCAACAACAGATTGAGTAATAACATTACCAACCTCTTCTTTTGCTATAGTTATAATAGGAATCTCATGGATAATCCAATTTTTTCTATCTTCTTCTGTTGGTTTAACTAAATTTGGATCAATAACAATAGTACCACCTTTTTGAACACCATTTTTAAAAAGGTCATAACTCATTTGTGCAACTGATAACATAAAGTTAATTTCACCATCATTTGCATATGGATAATAAATTTCTTCATCATCAAGAGTAATATCAACAACAGTAGCTCCACCACGAACTTGTGATGTATATGTTGCAGTTTTTAATCCATGCCCACCAGCTTTAATTTTTGCAGCTGCAAAAATCTCACCAGCAAGAAGAACACCTTGTCCACCAACACCTGTAAATCTCATTAAGTCTCTAGCCATAGTGTCTCCTTATATTTTTTTAGTAAAATCATCTTGAGTGATTTTTTTACGCTCACCTTGATGAACTTTTTGTATCTCAGCATACATTTCACAATATTCATTAGCTTCCATATCTTGCTTTAAGATACCAGTAGGAAGAAGATTTAATTGCTCTTCAGGAGTCATAGTGTCATATTTCTTTTTAGAAACAGTGATACTATCTATCCATTCTAGTGTTTCCATAGCACTTGCCATTTTATTTTTACGCCCAAGATTAATATGGCAGTTTGAAAGAACTTCAACCATTGAAAAACCTTTATGCTCCATACCTTTTATTAAAACTTTTTCAAGTTTCTTAGGGTCAAGCATAGTTTCACGAGCAACAAAAGAAGCACCTGAAGCGATAGCTAAATCACAAGTATCAAAAGTTGGATCAATATTACCAGCCTTTTGAGTTACTGTCCACATACCTTTTGGAGTAGTTGGAGATGTTTGTGAATTTGTTAGACCATAGATAAAGTTATTGATAATAATCATAGTCATATCAATATTTCTTCTACAACCATGGATAGTATGATTACCACCAATAGCAAGTGCATCACCATCACCAGCAACACAAACTACAAGCTTATCAGGATTTACTAGTTTTACACCAGTTGCATAAGCTACTGTTCTACCATGAGTAGTGTGAATAGTATTGAAGTCTACATAAGAAGAAAATCTTCCTGAACACCCTATTCCAGAAACAACACATACATCATCTTGATTTACACCAAGTTTATCAATTGCTCTGATAAATGCTTTTAAAATAACACCATCACCACAACCCCAACACCATAGTGTTGGCATCTTTTCAAGTCTTAAATATTTATCATAATTAAATGCCATCTTATAATTCCTTAACTTTATTTACAATTTCATAAGGAGAAATTGCTCTACCATTAACTTTAAATAAACCATCAATATCTAATCTTGAAGTTGCACGCTGAACTTCATCTCTGTATTGACCAATATTAAGCTCAACAACTAAAACTTTTTCAATTTTATCTGCATACTCTTTCATCTTCTCAGCAGGAGATGGCCATAAAGTAATTGGTCTAAATAAACCAGCTTTAATACCATCTTTTCTTAAATGACGGATAGCCTCTTTAGCAGCAAGAGAAACTGAACCATAAGCAACGATCATAATCTCAGCATCATCCATCATAAACTCTTCATAAGATTCAATTTCGTCTTTATGAAGCTCAACTTTATCTTCTAATCTTTGGATTAGTTTACGACAAGTTTCAATCTCTTCAGTTGGAAAACCATTTTTATCATGGTGAAGACCAGTAAAGTGGTATCTATAACCTTTAAACATTGGGTTAAGAACTGCTGGCTCATCGTGTTCACAATCATAAGGAAAATATTCATCAGCTGGACCGTCAAAAGTTTTTCTCGGAACAATTCCAGCTTTAATTTCTTCAACAGTTGGGATATCTGCTTTACCATGCATATGACCTAAAGTTTCATCTAAAAGTACAAATACTGGTTGCATAAATCTATCAGCAAGATTAAATGCTCTTACAGTTTCAGTATAACATTCAGCTAAAGAACCTGCACATAAAGTGATAGACTTATAATCACCATGAGATGGATTTTTTGCTTGAGCAACATCACCTTGAGATACACGAGTTGGAAGACCAGTTGATGGACCACCACGCATAACATTAACACAAACTAAAGGAACTTCTGCCATTTGAGCAAGACCTAGGTTTTCTGCTTTAAGTGAGATACCAGGACCTGAAGTTGCAGTTAATGCTCTAACACCACTCATAGAAGCACCAATAACAGCACAAATACCTGCTATTTCATCTTCCATTTGGATTGATGTTCCACCAACTTTTGGTAAAATATCAGAACAAACATGCATAATTTCACTTGAAGGTGTTAATGGATAACCACCAAAAAACTTACAACCAGCATCAATAGCTGCCATTGCTGATAATTCATTACCAGTAGATATTACTTCTCTTGTTGCCATTATCTAGCTCCTTGTTCTATTGAATAGTAATTATTTGCTTTAATTGCTTCTTGACGAGCTTTAGATTCATCTGTTAGTTTAGCAAAACTTGCACCTGCTTCTTTTAATTCTTTTCTATCTGCTACATAGATAGCAAAGTCAGGACAAGAAAGTTCACACTCACCACATCCTATACAAGCTTCTGGATGTTCAACAGCAATCATTGCACCAAGTGTTGATGAAATTTCATAACGCATCGCAAGTACACCAGCTGGACATACAGATACACATACATCACAAGCTTTACAGTTACTAGTATTTACCCATACTGGCTGATCGCCTGGATTTTCTACTTGAAAAGTTCCCATTTATTCTCCTAGTTATTAAAATACAAATTAATTTGTATTATCTTTAATATTAAATTTTCCTACTGCACAAGAAACAAAACTTTTTGCTTTTAAAGTAGTAGTATTACTAAAATTTATCTCTTCATCAAAAAGAGGATAACCTAGTTTTCGTAAAATTGCTATAAAATGTGTTGATAACGCCTCATTTTCAACATCAACTGTTACCTTACGAGGCTCGCACGAGAGGTCAATCTCTATATTTTTAAAACCCTCTTTTTCAAGAGCCTTTGTAATTGTAGTAGCACAACCACTACATCTTATATTTTTAACCTCTACTGTTTTAAGCATTATTTTTTTGCTAAAACTTCAGCTATAGCTTTACCAATTTCAGCAGGTGAAACAACAACTTTAACACCAGCTGCTTCTAATGCTTCCATTTTTTCTTTTGCAGTTCCAGCAGAACCTGAAACGATAGCACCAGCATGACCCATAGTTTTACCTTTAGGTGCTGTTTGACCTGCAATGAAAGCAACAACAGGTTTAGTAATCTGCTCTTTTATAAGTTTTGCAGCTTGAATCTCTAAATCTCCACCAATTTCACCTATCATAACGATAGCTTCAGTTTCTGGATCTGCTTCAAACATTGGTAAGATTTGTTTATATGAAAGACCGATAATTGGGTCTCCACCGATACCAACGGCAGTAGTTATACCAAAACCTTCATTACAAACTTGGTTAGCACCCTCATAAGTTAATGTACCAGACTTAGAGATAAGTCCAACATTACCTTTTTTGAAAATCATACCAGGCATAATACCTATTTTACACTCTTCAGCTGTAATAATACCAGGACAGTTTGGCCCAATAGTTTTCATACCATGCTTAGTTGCATGAGCTTTTGCCATTTGCATATCTTTAACTGGAGCACCCTCTGTGATGATAACAGCAAGTTCTATCCCAGCTTCAGCAGCTTCCATAACAGCATCACCAACAAAAGCAGGTGGAACAAAAATCATACTTACAGTAGCTTCTGTTGCTTTAACAGCTTGAGCAACTGTATTGAAAACAGGTTTACCTAAATGCTCTTGACCACCCTTATTTGGTGTAACACCACCAACGATGTTAGTACCGTAAGCGATACATTGTTCAGCATGGAATGTACCCTCTTTACCTGTAAAACCTTGAACGATTACTTTTGTATCTTTATTTACTAA
>CAZSWW010000045.1:0-4618 GCA_964611265.1 uncultured Sulfurimonas sp.
ATAAAATTAAAGCAAAAATTTATTAACTTCAGTTAAACTTTCAAGAAGTAAAATAAAGGAATTTTAGTTGGAAAATATCCCACATATACCAGTTTTATATAAAGAGGTTATAGAAACTTTTAAAGATATAGATGGTGGCATTATTATTGACTGTACTATGGGTTATGGTGGTCATAGTTCTATGATACTAGAATCAAATCCAAGTATAAAACTAATTGGGATAGACCAAGATCAAACGGCTATAGATTTTTCTACTAAAAGGTTAGAGCCTTTTAAAGATAGAGTTGTTATAAAAAAAGGGCGATTTTCATCTGTTATAAAAGAGATTATAGCTGAGTATGGGGCTGATTCTATAAAAGGTGTTTTAGCAGATATAGGGGTTTCTTCACTTCAACTTGACCAAAAAGACAGAGGTTTTTCTTATGAGAGTGAAAACCTAGATATGAGGATGGACAAAGATGCACCTCTAAGTGCTTATGAGGTTGTAAATGAGTATTCACAAGATGAACTTGAGAGAATTTTACTAGAGTATGGTGAACTTAGAAATTATAAAAAAATAGCATCTTTTATAGTAAAAAATCGTCCGTTTAACTCAGCAAAAGAGTTAAGTGATGCTACAAAGCCACTTATGCCAAGAGGTAAAAAAATACACCCAGCAACACTACTTATGCAAGCTATCCGTATAGAGGTAAATGATGAGTTAGGGGAGTTAAAGTCTCTTTTACAAAGTCTTTACGATGCAAAACTAGAAGATGCCATCATCTCTATAATCTCGTTTCACTCTCTTGAAGACAGAATTGTAAAACAAACATTTACCAAATGGGCTAAGAGATGTATATGTCCACAAGAGATTATGAGATGTGAATGTGGTAATGATAATGCCATAGGTAAAGTTCTAACAAAAAAACCACTTGTAGCAGATAAAGAAGAGTTAAAAGAGAACACTAGAAGTAGAAGTGCAAAGATGAGAAACTTTAAGGTTATAGATAATGGCAGATAAAGATGAACTTTTAGATGAAGTTCAAGATATACTTTCATCAAAAAAGAGATTAGATTTTGAGTATTTTGCTTATGTCTTTTTGTTTATGAGTTTTTTTCTGATGTTAGCTTTTCCAAAAGTTTACTTATCGGAACAAATCTACTTTAAAAGTCGTGATATAGCTAAACTTCAGGGTGAACACGACACTTTAAAAGAGGAAAATAAACTTATCCATGCATCTGTTGAAGAGATAAGGTTTCAAAACCAGATTTTAGATACACTTTTTTGATAAGTAAGAGGGCATAAATAATTTCATAACCAATGAAGCAAGAGGCTATAAGATATGAGGCGAAAATTCGCAGGAGCTACTAGTAGCTTTGCTATGCCCTCTTACTTATTTCCAATTTAAAGGAACAAAATGATTCGCCGTTTTATAGAATTTTCCATAGATAAACCACTTTTAAATCATATACTTTTAACATTTATAGTTTTACTCTCAATCTTCGCATATATAAACATCCCTAAAGAGATATTTCCACCTATGCACATGGATAAAATCACCATATCTGGTGGTTATGTTGGTACAAGTGCAGATGTTTTAGATAAGATGGTTGTAAAGACCATAGAGGATGATTTGCAAAATGTTGATGAACTTGATGTTGTAAAAACAACTATAAAAAATGGATTTTTTTCTATGTCGATAGATATAAAAACAGGTTCTGATAATATAAGTGTTTTAAATGATGTTAAAGACATCATAAGTAGTGTAAAAAAAGATTTACCTGCAGATATGGCTGAACCAATAGCCAAGATAAAACTACATAGTTTCCCTTTAGTGTTAATCGCTTTAGCTGGAGACAAAAGTAAGAAAGAACTTTTAGAAAAAGCTGATGAACTTAAAAGGGAACTTAGTCGTTTTAAAAATTTGAGTGAGATAACCATCCGTGGAGATGCTGATGAAGAGTTAGTTATAACCATCAACGATAAAAAGATACAAGCCTTAGAACTTCAATCATCTCAAGTTGTATCTGCACTAAAAAATCTAAGTTCAATTTTCCCTATAGGTACTATAAAAGAGAAAGGTTCACACCTTTATATATCTACATTTAATGGTGAAAAAACGAAAGAAAATATACAAAACACAGTGATAAGTGTTGGTCAAAGTAGGGTAAAAATCGGAGATATAGCTGAGGTAGATTTTAAGCTTAGTGATGAGTCTGAACTTTCACACTACAATGGTATACGAAATATATCGTTAAACATTGGTAAAAGTGAAAGTGGAAATGCTATAGAATTAGTAAAACAAATCCGAGAACTTTTAAAAGAATCAAGTAAAAAAAATCCTGAATTTAAGTATGAGATATATACAGATACATCTGTATGGATAAAAAATCGTCTAAATACAGTTTTTGCAAATATTATGTTTGGACTTATGCTCGTGTTTATCGCTATGCTAGTGTTTATAAATCGTGGTATTGCTATGGTTGTAGCTATAGGTATACCTATGAGTTTTATGATAGGTTTAATAGCTACAGAGTTGATGGGAGATAGTCTAAATATGCTTTCACTTCTTGGTGCATTGATAGCATTAGGGATGTTAGTAGATGAAGCGATAGTAGTAGCTGAAAATATTTATAGGCATCTTGAAAATGGTATGGAGCGAAGAGAGGCTTGTATAGTTGGTGCTACTGAGATGTTTCCAGCAGTTTTAACTGCTACTCTTACTACAGTATTTGCCTTTTTACCTATGCTTTTAATGACTGGGGAGATGGGTATGTTTATAAAAATCATACCTATTATGATAACGGTTTTACTTTTATCATCTCTTTTTGAAGCATTTTATTTTTTACCACTTCATGCACATGATTTTTTAAGGGTATCACATGACGAGAGTGGAACTAAAAAGCTTTGGAAAAAGTTAAATGCACTACATTCTAAGGTGTTGCATTTTGTATTTAGAAGAAAGTATATATCACTTTTTGTTATGGTCTTTACCATACTAGCTTTAACTACAGTTCTTATAAAAAACTCGAAGTTTCAATTATTTCCAGATTTTGATAATACACAAATATATGTTTATGGAAAAGTAAATATAAATAGTGAACTTAAAGATACAGAAAAAATAATAACTATGTTAGAGAGAAAGATTTTAGATAGTACAGATAAAAATAATGTTTCATCGGTTACATCTGTTATAGGTTTTAAAATGGACTCTAAAAAGCATGTTGAAAATGGAGATAATCTTTTTCATATATTTATAGACTTAAAAGAGAGAGCCCCTGTAAATATGTTTGACAAATACATAAGTCCATACCTTTCAGTAGAGTATGATAAAAGTGTTTTAACTAGAACTAAAGATGCTTATACTATAGCAAAGCACTTAAGAGAGGTTGTTAAACCATTTAAAGAGTTAAAAGATGTTGATGGTATGGTTTATGAAGAACTTGTTGTTAAAGTACCAGGTGCTGGAGTTGTAGCATCTGATATAGAGATCAGTTTAAGTGGTCGAAGTGAACAAGATGTACTAAGTGCTATAAAAGAGTTAGAATCATCTCTAAATGCGATAGAAGGTGTGAGTAATATATCTGACGATGCAAATCTTGGGGAGAAAGAGTTAAAGCTTCGTGTAAATGAGTATGGGCAACAGCTAGGCTTTAATGAAGAGTTGATTTCTCAAGAGTTAAGATCTTACTACTTAAAAGGTGAGTATTCTAAAATATTTAATGAAAATGGCTTAGTAAGGGTAAAGATACAAAGTGGTATAAATGAAAAGATAAATTCTATAAACACTATAGATGTTCATATACCATCAACAGACCAATATGTGTCTTTAAAAGATGTATGTGATTTTATAATGGTTCAAGGTTTTGTGGCTTTGAAAAAAGAGGATGGCATCCGTATGCGAACAGTTGTAGCATCTCTTGATAAAAGTATTAAAACATCTACTGAGGTTATGAAAGAGTTAGAACCTTTGTTTACAAAATTAAAATCTGATGGTTATACTATAGATATAAAAGGTGAAGAAAAAGAAAATAACAAAAACAAAAGAGAGATAATGCAATCTGCTCTTATAGCAGTATTTTTGATCTTTATAACTCTTGTTTGGTTGTTTGACTCCATAAAAAAATCACTTATAGTTATAAGTACGATACCGTTAGTTTTACTAGGTGTTTATTTTGGTCATTTAGTGATGGGTATAAACCTAACGATGCCAGGTATGATAGGTATAGTAGGACTAGCAGGGGTTGTAGTAAATGATGGTCTTATAGTTGTAAGCTTTATAAAACATGTAAAAGATACAGAAGAGTTGATGCAACAAGCTGGAACAAGACTAAGACCAATCCTTTTAACATCATTGACAACAGTTCTAGGACTCTCAACTTTGATGTTCTTTGCATCAGGTCAAGCTATGATACTACAACCTATGGCTATTTCTCTTGGTTTTGGTATAGCATGGGCTACGGTTTTAAACCTAGTGTATGTTCCTCTTTTATATGCTGTTTTATATGGTATAAAAGAGCCGAATAAAGGTAAAAAATGGTAACTTATGCACAAAATGAAGCTTCATCAACTGATATATCAAAACAATTTGGGCATTATCTTTCAAATGTTTCAAATGGTATAGTTGAAAAAAGGCTT
>CAZSWW010000045.1:4718-8448 GCA_964611265.1 uncultured Sulfurimonas sp.
ATTGTTTATTTATATAAAGGCTATTAAATGAAAAAAGAATTGATACTAAATCTATTGGATAAGATAGATAATAATCAAGATATAAAAGATTTGCTAAAAGTTCATAAAGATGAGATAAAAGAGATAGTAAGACATTTCCCACTTTTGCTAAAAGCTAATGCTACATATAAAAATATAGAGTATGCAAAGATAGATACAGATAAACTAAAACAGATAATGCCAAAATGTTATAACGATAAAACATACTATACAGATAGGTTTATAGATGCTAACAGTAAGACTAAGTATCCGTTTAAAACACCAAATATTAAGATAAAAAATTATATATCTTCATCCATCTTAGATACAAAAGAAAAGATAGATTTTATGGGAAATGCTGGGTATCTGAAGTATTATAAAGCTTTTTTTAATTTGTTGTTAAATGATGGGAACTACTTAAATGAAGAGTTACAAAAGATAAAAGATGATTTTCCTGAGTTTGTTCAAAATTCCATACACATAATAGAACAAGCTTATAGTGAAATAGATAAAAGTATAGTTAATCCTGAAAAGATAGATGGAACTACAACACAGATACTTTTTCCAAAAGATGATAGTTATATATCTATAAGTCCTGCTCAAAGTATGCCGTTGCTTTCAAAAGTTATAAACACTGTTCAAGCAAAAAGACAACATAACCAACAAGAGAGAAAAGAAGCCTTAAAAAAGATAAAAGTGAAACAAACATTACTTAAAAAGTTGCTAAAAGAGAAAAATGAAAAAGAAATTTCAAGTGTTCAAGAGGAGATAAAAAGTTTAGAGGTTGAATACTTTATGCTTAAAACTGCTAAATGGCAACAGATGGTTTCAAAGGCACAAAATATTTCTTTATCTGCTCCATCAAAAAAAGATGGTATTTTTTTGGCTCAAACACCAAACTATGACGATGATGTGGCAAAAGATATTTTTATGCAAAATGATTATTCGGCATATATAACAAAAGAGATAAAAACTTTGTATTTTAAAAGTATAAGATTTAAAAATACCATAGATAAACTACTAGAAAATTTAGAAAAACAGATACCAAAAGAAGAATCTATAAATAAAAAGCAAAAAGATATGCAAAAAGATTTATTTGTAAAATCTTTTAAGTTGTTTTTACCAAAAATTAAGATGCAAGACAAAAAAGAGGTTGCCGAGGTATTTTTAACAACTATTTTAGGATTTAAAAAGTTAAATTTGGACTTATCAGCAGAGTATAAATTTTATAAAATCTTAGTAAGTGAGGTATAAAATGTTCCATAAAAAAAGTAAAATAAAAAACAAACTTTTTGTATCGGTTGAGTTAAAAGCTCAAGCTATAAATGCTATAAACTCTTACTTAGTATATGGTTTTCCCTCTCCATTTACTTTTTGGGGTTTTGCTCATAATGTTGCTTTGCAACTGGGTACAAAACTAAATGAAGAATCAGTTTTATACATAACTCATAGTTTTCAAAACAGGATAGAAAAAGATTGCTTTTCTCAAATAAAATCAACACAAAGAGTTAAAAATAACAAAGTTGGAACAATTTCAGACTTACCAAGAGCAGATATATACACGACCATAGTTTTTGCACTAGAAGAAGATGAAGAGATAATCATAAATAAAAGTAAAGTTAAAGCCATAGTTCAAAAAAGTAGATTTTCTGGTGGTACAATTCTTCAAAACTCGATTAAGATAAATATAGAACCAACAGAAGCTAAACTGATGCAAAGCATCCGAGAGAAAGGTTTTTTATGCAAAGAGAAACATATAGAACTAAAAGAGGGTAGAGAATTAGATGATTTTGTGGAAATATTGTCTATAAAAAAAGGTAAAAAAGGTTGGTTAGCTCCATCGCTTTTAGGGTACTTACCCATAGATAAGCCAGAGTTTAAAAAAGGTTCAAGAAAATCTTATAAACATCAGTTTGCAGAACCCATAATCGGGGTAACTGAATTTTACAACTTTAACAGGTTTGAAAACACATTAAGTGAAGATGGTTGGTACTTAGATGTATCTGATAATTTAATTAAAATACAAAATAAGGAAAGATAAAATGGCAACAAAAAAACAAACTTTAGGTAATACACTAGCTTTTAGAAGAGCCTTAGAGATAACAGATGGTGCAATGTTTTCTATATCGCAAGAGAAGATTGAAACTAAGATACAACCTTATGGACACGGTATGAGAACATCAAAATCTTTTGATACTAATAAAAAAGATGCAGAGGTTCAAAAAGACAATGCAAACGATACTTCAAATCTATCTTATGTAGAGATGGCAAAACTAAATGCAACAGATAGTATGTTGAAAATCTCATTTACAATCTCTTTTTTACCAGTTTATACTGAACCAGAAGTAGCAGATAGTAATGAACTTTATAACCTTTTTTCTGTAAAAAACAAAGAGTTGTTAGCCGAAGAAGATGTAGTAAGAAAAATCGCTTCAAACTATGCTTATAAGATTTTAAATTGTTCTTGGGGTTGGAGAAACAGAGATGTATCACAACAAATCACAACTAAAGTCTCTTTTAACAATGAAACTATAACTTTAGAAGGTGTAAAAGAGATGCCATTGCATCCAGTGCTAACAAACTTTCAAAAAGAGATGAAAGAGCAAGAGCCATTAACTAAGTATAAAGATGAAATCTCAAAACTTGCAGATGCAATATACAAAACTTTAACAAACCAAACACAAATCTTAGTAGTAGATATAAAAGGTTATTTTGAATTGGCAAAAGGTGCGACAGTTTACCCTAGTCAGCTTTTTTCACCCATAGAAGTAAAAGTTGGTAAATCACCTTTAAACAAAAGGTTTTATACGATGCCATTTAATGATGATGCAGTAAAACAAGTTGGTATAACAGCAGAAAAGATAAACAATGCACTTAGAAAATTTGACTTAGTTGAAGATGAAGAGGGTAACCAAAGAGTTATATCCATAGACCCAAATGGTTCAGATATGGTAACTAAAAAATCATTTAGAGGGAAAAATAAACGGCTAATAGATGTATATAAAAAGTACATTTTTTCAGATGATAAGTCAGCTATAACACAAGAAGAAAAATTATTTGTTATCTCAAATCTTATAAGAGGTGGACTTTTCCAAGAAGCTAGTGATAAAAAGAGTGATAAATAGTATGTTATATGTTGCTAAAATTGTATTGCATTCTCAAGATAGGTATATATATGAAGATATTTTCAAGTATCTTCATCTAAGAAAGAGTGATGAAGTTTCGCATCAATTTAAGTATATCATTGATTTTCCAAAACTTCAAAAACAAGATTTTAGTAATCAGATAAATGTTTTTTTTGAAGATAAAGAGCAGTTTTTAGCATTGCTTAAGTCAAAAGAGTTATATGCAGTATTGTCAAATCATTGTGAAGTGGAACTACAAGAAGTAAACTTGACAAATCAAAAAGATTTTCATACTTTAACTGTTAAAAAAGAGAATGAAAAGTTAAATCAAGCACGGATTAGAAGACTTATAAAGAGGGAAAAAGGTGAGATTTATAAACTATATAAAGAGAATAATTTAACAGTTGAAGAGATATTTAAAAAAGTAAATAATTCAAATACTAAACTAGCTTATATAAAATATAGTTCTTTTAGTAACCATAACAAAGCTCATTTCTTTTTAGAGATGAAAAATATAGAAGATGCACATCAAAAAAAGATTTTGGATTTTGATGCTATAAATGGTTTTGGTTTGGGTAACCATATAA
>CAZSWW010000046.1:0-8422 GCA_964611265.1 uncultured Sulfurimonas sp.
ATATATTGGAGACACTATGATAAACCCAGCAGATGAGTTAAAAAAAGTTCGAGCATATCTTGCTCACATGGTTAAAAAGGGTGGGAGTGATTTGCATATAAAGGCTGGTTCAGTTTTTAGAGCGAGGATTCAAGGTAATATACAAAAACTTGGTAAAGATGTTTTTACAGAAGAACAAGCTGATGGATTTGCTCAAGCACTTTTAGGTGATAGATATGATGAGTTTTTAAAAAAGAGAGAGTTAGACCTTGTTTACCCTTTTGATGATAAGAACCGTTTTCGTGTAAATATTTTTTACCAGATGAATGGTGTTTCGGCTGTTTTTCGTGTGATACCACTAGATATACCTGAACTTAGTAGTCTAAAACTTCCTGAGGTTATAAGTGATATGGTTCAAAAAGAGAGAGGGCTAGTTTTAGTTACTGGAGTAACAGGAAGTGGTAAATCAACTACACTAGCAGCTATGATAAATGAGGTAAATAAAACTAAGCAAAAGCATATTATAACTATAGAAGATCCTATAGAGTTCGTTCATAAAGATAACAACTGCATAGTAAATCAACGCTCAGTAGGTCAAGATACACTTTCATTTGCAAATGCTTTAAAATCAGCTCTTCGTGAAGACCCAGACATAATTTTAGTGGGGGAGATGCGAGATATCGAGACTATAAACTTAGCACTTCATGCAGCCGATACTGGGCATCTTGTGTTCTCAACTCTACATACAGTAGATGCAAAAGAAACTATAAACCGTATAATCTCAACATTTCCAACAGGTGAACAAAACCGTGTAAGACTTTCACTTGCAAGTTCAATTCAAGGGATTATCTCTCAAAGACTTGTAAAAACTATAGATGGAAAAAGACGGGCTGCTATGGAGGTACTTGTTAGAACTTCAACTATAGAAAAACTTATCATGGAAAACCGAGATAGCGAGATAAAAGATGCTATAGAACATGGTAAATCTATATACAAATCTCAAAGTTTTGACCAATCTCTTTATGACCTTTTTATGGATGAGGTTATCTCAGAAGATGTGGCACTAGAAAATGCAACAAGTGCATCTGACATGAAACTTAGAATGAGTGGTTTATCTAGTGGTGGAGCAGGGGATGCTTCAAGTTCTAAAAAGGTTGAAGAGATTACAGAAGATAGTGAAGATATTTTTGACCTGAAATAAAAATTATAAAAAAATTATTTTTTATAATTAGAAGTAAAGATAATAAAAAAATGCTAATATTTCACAAATAAAACTTTATAAGGAATAATAATGGGAAAATTTGATGCTTTACTAGAAGATGAGTCAGATATTTTTGGAGGTTCTCCAGTTTCAAGATATTGGGGTATACATGGTCAATTATCTGAAGATTTGATTAGAGATGAGTTCGATAAAATTGTAGAGAGATTAGTAGCTATGGAAGCTTTACTTTCTCAAACACATGAGTATGAAGACTTAGACCAGATAGTTACATCTTATTGTCATACAAATTTTGATAAGATGGATGACTTGAAAAAAAGTGCTTATATGGATTTGGCTGGAAAGTTAATCTATAGACTTAATGACTAAGATTTTTTTTTAAAGATAGTATAAAAATCTTTAAAAATTAAAAATATACATAAAACCCACAACCCATCTAATATATAGTTTTGGTTTAGTCCATTACTATATAGTATGGGATAACCAAGAAAAAATGGCCATTTGAAAAAATAAAAAAATAAAATTGCACTTCCATATAAATCTTTCATAAGTGCATCATATCTGTAAAAATATTAAATACAATTAAAAAGGTTTAAAATGATAGTACATATCGTAATGTTCAAGTTTAAAGATGAAAATAAAGATGAGAATCTTTTAGTAGTAAAGAGTAAGTTAGAGGAGTTAGCATCTAAAATCCCAACTTTAAATTCTATGGAAGTTGGTATCAACTTTGCAGATGAAGCAAGAGCATTTGACATCTCTTTATATAGCACTTTTAATACTAAAGATGATTTAAAAGCTTATGCTATACATCCAGAGCATCTTAAAGTTGTAGAACTTATAAAAAGTGTAGCTCAAGAATCTAAAGTGGTTGATTACGAAATATAAACTTAAAAATTTTCGCTAGTTCTTTAATACTTAGATATTTATATAAATGTTTAGTATTATTATAAAAATTATAATTTGGAGAAATGATATGAGTGAACCAACTTTAGAGTCTATAGAAGACTATGATGAACTAAAAGGTAACAAGAAAAAAATAGTTTGGACAGTTATAATAGCTGGACTAATTATAGGTACAATATACTCTGTAGTATATATGACAGATACAAATGATGATGCTATAGAAGTTGAAAAAAACTTTAAAAGTATCCCTATGAAATAATTAAGGTAGTTTAATGTTAATGACAATTGTAGCTATATATAGTCTATATGTAGTGATAAATATCTATACAAGTGTAATGCAGATAGGGTATGTAAATAAAGCAAAAAGAGGTCAAGCTATATTACTTGGTGCATCTGACTTTTTACAAGCGGGTAACTATACTGTTGCAAAAGAGAAGATGAATATACTTAGTTCTTTTGTTGATTATCTGTTTTTTATAGCTTGGATGGGTATAGGTATAAAATATCTCCAAAATAATATATTTTTTGAAGATGAAGCTATGATGAATGTAGCTATAGTTATGAGTTTTGTTGTTATCAACTCTATAGTGTCTTTACCATTTTCGTATTATGAAAAATTTGTTTTAGATACTGAATTTGGGTTTAATAAGTCTAGTTTAGGACAATGGATAAAAGATACGGCTATAGCATTTGTTATGACACTTATCTTAGGTTCTTTAGTTGTTTGGGGTATCTATGCTATCATCTCTAACTTTACATTTTGGTGGCTTTGGAGTTTTGTATTTATATTTGGTGTTGTTATACTTATAAATATGCTTTACCCAGCTTTTCGTGCTATGTTTTTTGATAAACTAACACCATTAAAAGATGAAGAGTTAGATGCTCAAATAAAAGAACTTATGGATAAAACAGGTTTTGTAAGTAGTGGTGTTTTTGTTAGTGATGCTTCAAAAAGAGATGCAAGACTAAATGCTTATTTTGGTGGTTTTGGTAAGGCTAAAAGAGTTGTACTGTTTGATACTCTTATAGAAAAACTAACTACAAGAGAACTGTTGGCTGTTTTAGGTCATGAATTAGGACATTTTGCACATGGTGATATTTATAAAAATATTGCACTTGTTGGAGCAATGCTTTTTGCTATGTTTGGCATCTTTGGGAATTTACCTGAGAGTTTGTATCTTGAACTAGGACTTTCTCAAGAACCGTACTTAGTTATGATATTACTTATGCTTTTTATGCCTGTTTTAGGTTTTATAATGATGCCTATTATGGGTATAGTAAGTCGCCATAATGAGTATGAAGCAGATAAGATGGGAAGTGAATTAGCTGGCATCGGTGGAGAGATAGAGTTAGCAAATGCACTTAAAAAGCTTGTAACTGAAAACAAAAGCTTTCCTCTTTCACACCCTTTATATATCTTCTTTCACTATACTCATCCACCTGTAATTGAAAGATTAAAAGAGTTAGGAGTAGATATAGCTGATAGCGATAAGTCTGCTATGAAAGGTGAATGTAAAGCAGATATATAGCTATATATCTGCTTTCATCTTAATCAAAATGCAAAATATCTTTTGCTTGTATCATATCTTTATCACCACGACCTGAAAGATTTACAATGATAAGTTTATCTTTTATGTTTGGTAATTTTTTAAGATATGCTACTGCATGAGAAGACTCAAATGCAGGTATGATACCCTCTTTTTGACTTAACCAAACAAATGCATCTAATGCTTCTTGGTCTGTTGCATTGTCATAAGTTATAGATTTATTGTCATTGTGAAAAGAGTGTTCAGGACCGATACCAGGGTAGTCTAGTCCAGCAGAGATAGAGTGTGCTTCTAGTATTTGCCCATCTTCATCTTGAAGTGTGTAACTCATCTGACCGTGTAAAACACCTGGGCGACCTTTTTTCAAAGAGCATCCATGTTTATCTGTTTCGATGCCATGACCACCAGCTTCAATACCTATACACTCAACCTCTTCATCTTCTAAGAAATGTTGAAACATACCGATAGCATTACTACCACCACCTATACAAGCTATAACATGGTCTGGTAGTCTATCTTCTTTTTCTAGTATTTGTTGTCTTGCTTCATAGCCGATTATCGCTTGAAAATCTCTAACCATCATAGGGTATGGATGTGGACCAGCAACAGTTCCGATGATATAAAAAGTATCTCTAGCATGAGTTACCCAATGTCTTATAGCATCATTCATAGCATCTTTTAGAGTTCTACTTCCACTCTCTACTGCATTTACTTTTGCACCAAGAAGTTTCATACGAAAAACATTTAACTCTTGTCTCTCAACATCTTTTGCCCCCATAAAGATTTCACATTCAAGCCCAAGTAAAGCACATATAGTAGCAGTAGCCACACCATGTTGTCCAGCACCAGTTTCAGCTATAACTTTTTTATAACCAAGTCTTTTTGCCATAAGACCTTGAGCTATAACATTGTTTACTTTATGCGCTCCAGTATGGTTTAAATCTTCCCTTTTTAGGTAGATTTTACAGCCTAGTTCATCTGAGATATTTTTAGCATAGTAAAGTGGGCTAGGGCGACCAACATAGTCTTTTAGGTAGTAGTGAACCTCTTCCCAAAACTCTTGGTCAAAACGGATAGTTTCATACTCCTCTTTTAGTTTTAAAAGTGCTGGCATAAGTGTTTCAGGAACATATCTACCACCAAAAACACCGAAGTGTCCATTTTCATCTGGGTCGTATTTTGAAGCTTTAGGAATATACATTATTTCACCTCTACTATATTGTAAACTTTTGTTGATTTTTCAAGATTTTTAATACCATCTAAAAAAGTCAAACCTATGATAAAACAAGCTTCAACACAAACAGCACCAGTTTTTTCTATAAGTTTTACAGCAGAATTAGCCGTTCCACCAGTAGCTATAAGGTCATCTATAACAAGTACATTTGCTTTTTTGTTGTGAAATGCATCTTCATGTATCTCTATCTCATCAAAGCCATACTCTAGTTCATACTTTTCACTTATGGTTTTAGATGGAAGTTTCCCTTTTTTACGGATAGGTACAAAACCAACACCCAACATCTGAGCAAGACTAGCACCAAATATAAAACCTCTAGCATCTATACCTGCTATATAGTCTAAGTTATATGCTTTATATCGTTGGTGTAGATGTTGCATCAAAATACCATAAGCTTCTTTATCATTTAAAAGTGTAGTTATATCTTTAAAAACTATACCCTCTTTTGGAAAGTCTTTTATATCTCTTATGGAGTTTTCTATGATTTGTCTTTGTTCATCTGTTAGTGTCAATTTATCCCCTTTTATAGTAGTGCTTCTATTCTGTTTTCTAGTGCTTTTATCTTACCGTTCAATCGGTCTGTTTCTTGTCTATACTTAGTATTTCTTTGTTTTACAACTTTAAGTTCATTTCTAAGTTTTGTTAATTCTTCTGTTAAAATATCAACATTTCCTAATGCTCGTTGTAGTTGGATTTGGTACTTTCTTATAAGTATCTCAGCCTCTTGAAGTGTTAGCTTCATCAAGTCATTTCCCCGTTGTTCCTTGTTTGTAATGCTTTTAAAGTAAAACATTTTTACAAACAGATAAAACGAAAGTATCGACATTATCGTTAAAAGTGACCATTCCCAAAACATAAAAAGCCTTTTAGTTTATCTCTATCTTTTCAACTCTACCACAATGGCGACCACCATCAAAAGTTCCAGCTATCCATGCATCTAGTATAGACTCAGCTACACCTTTTCCAACTATGCGTTCACCAAAACAAAGTATGTTTGCATCATTATGTCCACGAGCAACAGTAGCCGTATAAGCATCGTGACAAAGTGCTGCACGGATACCATCATGACGATTTGCAGCCATACTCATACCTATACCACTACCACAGATTAAGATACCTTGTGAAGTAGTGTCTTCAAGTACACTTGTAGCAACTTTATGTGCATAATCAGGGTAATCAACTCTATCTTTACTAAATGGTCCTAGGTCAATCACCTCATGACCTTTTTCTTTTAAAAGTTCTACTGTATAGTCTTTTAACTCTATCCCTGCATGGTCTGTTGCTATATAAAATTTCATTTTTTTCCTTTTTAGTTATATCGTTATATCGTATTTTAATATTTTGAAAAGTTATGCCATTTTAGCAAAAACTTTATAATTGTATAGTTAATTTTAAAAAGTCTCGTATCATTAAAATTATAAAATCATCATATTTTTTCTCCAATAACCTTTACCACCTTTTAATGATATACATTTATGGTTTGGAAATTTCTTTTTGTATTCATCTAGTCTGTTTAAAGTTGCTTTTCCTGTATCACAGTAAAATACAAAAACACTTCCATCAGCTTCATTAGCTAATTCATAAGGGTTATAAACAACTGTCTGTATTTTTTCAATAGGTGAAAGTATAGTATCTATAAGTAAAACATTAATTCCATCTTTATTTAATATCTTTTTATTTTTTAAAAATTCCTCTTGTGTCCATTCATCTGAGTATTGCATATAATCTCTTTTTTTTTAATTAGACTTCTTGTAAAACTCCTATAAGTCTCAACACTTTATAGAGAGTTTTAATCAAGGCAGATGTTCTTTTGCATAGCTAGCTATGCTAAAGGTTATCTAACGAAGAGTAAAGCTCTCTATAAATTGCCCAAAGGGAAGGCTAAGAAGTAGCAATCTTGCAAAAAAATTTATTTTTTACAATCTCACCACTTCTTAGCCTTTTGAGACTTATAGGAGTTTTACAAGAAGTCTATTATAAGTAATATCTGCTATAATGAACCTAAAATTAGGAAAATAATGTCATTTGAAAAACTAGGTTTAAATAACCATATACTAAAAGCTATAAAAGAACAAGGTTATACAAAGCCAACACCTATCCAATCTCAAGCTATTCCAGTAATACTTAAAAAGAAAGATATTTTAGCAGGTGCTCAAACAGGAACAGGTAAAACAGCTGGTTTTACCTTACCACTTTTAGAACTTTTATCTCGTAGTAAAAAAGTAAATTCTGAAAAAGGTAAAAGAAAAGTTCGAGCATTGATACTTACACCTACTAGAGAGTTAGCATCTCAAGTTAATGAAAGTGTAGAACTTTATGGTAAGCATCTTCCATATAAATCATTAGTTATTTTTGGTGGAGTAAAGATAAATCCACAAATCACAAGATTAAAAAAAGGTGTTGATATAGTTGTAGCAACTCCTGGTAGACTTTTAGACCATATATCACAAAAAACTATAAACTTATCTAGTGTTGATTTTCTTATACTTGATGAAGCTGATAGAATGTTGGATATGGGTTTTATAAACGATATTAAAAAAGTTATTGCTGTATTACCTAAAGAAAAGCAAACTTTACTTTTTTCTGCAACTTACTCAGATGCTATCAAAAAACTTTCAGATAAACTTTTAAATGCACCAACACTTATAGAGGTAGCTAGAAGAAATACATCTGCAGAGATTATAAAACAAGCTGTTTATCATGTTGATAAACTTAGAAAGAAAGAGTTGTTATCGCATCTTATTAAAGATGGAGATTGGAAACAAGTTTTAGTTTTTACAAGAACAAAACATGGAGCAAATAGACTAACAGGACAACTTGAAAAAGATGGTATTGCAGCTTGTGCTATACATGGTAACAAAAGTCAAAATGCTAGAACAAAAGCATTAGCAGAGTTCAAAGATGGCAAAGTCCGTGTACTTGTTGCTACCGACATAGCAGCGAGAGGTATTGACATAGACCAACTACCCCATGTTGTAAACTATGAGTTACCAAATGTTAGTGAAGATTATGTTCATCGCATCGGTAGAACAGGTCGTGCTGGAAACAAAGGTGAGGCTATATCTTTAGTATGTGTAGATGAAGATGAATTTTTAAGAGATATTGAAAAACTTATCAAAAAAGATATACCAAAAGTTTGGCTAAAAGGCTTCAAACCAGATCCATCTATAAAAGCTGAACCTGTAAATCTAGGTGGAAATAACAAAAGAGGGCATCAAAAACCTAGAGGTAATCGCAATAGAAACACTAGAAATAGAAGATAATTTTGGTGTTTTTTTTACTTAAGAGCACCTATAAAAACTCTAGCTGACTTCGTTAAAAACCCTTGTACCTACGGGGCATAGCAAAGCTATTAGTAGCTTCTGCAGATTTTCGCCTCGCATCTTATATCTTCTCTCTTCATTAAATATGACATTTATTATGCTCTAACACTTACAATCGCTAACCAAGTAATTTTTTCTTAACTTCCATAATTTCTCCCCTATATGTTTAAGCTACACTATGCACTTTTAATGAAATATAGACAATTAACACATC
>CAZSWW010000047.1:0-8418 GCA_964611265.1 uncultured Sulfurimonas sp.
AAACTACAATTGTTAAGGTAAAACACTACCTGTCTAAAGTAATTTAGCATCTGCTAATGTCAAACAAAAAAGTACATTTTTAGACTCTTTCTTTAACACTTGCACAGCTTGTGTAAGTGTTAAACCTGTTGTTATAAGGTCATCCACTAAAATCACATCATCACCATCAAACTTTTTTATAAAAAAGCCCCTTGGGTTTAGCATCCTAAACTCACGACTTTTTCCAGAATAAGATATATCATTGTTCGCTCTTAGTTTTGAATGTAGTGGCTTAATAAACTTAGAATTTAAAGAGTTGTTTAAAATAGCAGTATGTGAATACCCACTTTTTACATTGTCATCAATAGCTAAAGACACAACTTGTGTATCGAAACTAAACTCTTTAGCAAACTTAGCCATAGAGTTTTTTGCTAGAATGCTATAGATATAGTAGCCTAAATCTGTATGCTTAGTATGTAAAAGTTCTTTTATATTTGAGTATTTGTAGAACGATATAACATCAACATTAGCATATATTTTTCTTTTAAAGATTTTAGGTTGTAGGAAAGTTTCTTGACAGCTTTTACAGATATGTGTGAAAGATAAACTCTCACACATCAAACATCTCATAGTATTTTACTAGTCCATTTTAAGAACAGACATAAATGCTTCTTGTGGTAACTGAACTTTACCTATAGACTTCATCCGTTTTTTACCAGCTTTTTGTTTCTCTAGTAGTTTTCTTTTACGAGTTATATCCCCACCGTAACATTTTGCAGTAACATTTTTACCCATAGATTTTACAGTTTCTCTTGCGATTATCTGAGAACCTAATGATGCTTGAACAGCTACTTCAAAAAGTTGTCTAGGGATTTGTTCTTTCATATTTTTAACTAAAACACGACCACGAGATAGAGCTTGTGAGCGAGGTACAACCACACTTAGTGCATCCACAGCTTCACCTGCTACTTTTATATCTAGTTTTACAAGGTCTCCCTCTTTAAAACCAATAGGCTCATAATCAAACGAAGCATAACCTTTTGAGATAGATTTTAAAGTATCGTAAAAATCCATAACTATCTCATTCATAGGTATCTCATACTCTAACATAACTCTATCTTCATTTAAGTAGGTCATCTTAGTTTGAGTTCCCCTTTTACCTATAAGAAGTGTTATGATATTTCCTAGATACTCAGCTGGTGTTATAACAGTTGCTCTTACATAAGGCTCTTCAATTCTATCTATTCTATTTACTTCTGGTAGTTCTGATGGGTTTTGAACATTTACAAAATCACCATTACTTAGGTAAACATTATATATAACAGATGGAGCAGATGCGATAAGGTCAAGGTTAAACTCTCTCTCTAATCTCTCTTTTACAACCTCCATATGAAGCATCCCTAAAAATCCAACACGAAAACCAAATCCAAGTGCTACAGATGTTTCAGGCTCAAATGATAATGAAGAATCATTTAGCTTTAACTTCTCTAGTGCATCTCTTAGGTCTTCAAATTTATCTGTATCTATAGGAAATATCCCAGCAAAAACAAAAGGTTTAGCAGGTTCATAGTCCCCTACTGGTTCAAGACAAGGGTTTTTAGCATCCGTTATAGTGTCACCAACATTTACAACACTTACCTCTTTAAGTCCAAGAACAACGATGCCAATCTCACCACTTTTTATAGCTTTTGTTTTGATTTTTTTCATAGGGTGTGGATACATTAGGTCAAGTATCTGATGCTCTTCACCATTACTCATAAGCTTGATATTTTGACCTTTTTTTATCTCGCCATCAAAAACACGAACAAGTGCCAATGCTCCAAGATACTGATCAAACCAACTATCATAGATGATAGCTTTTGTAGTTTCATCAGGGTTGCCAACTGGTGCAGGAATACGCTCTACAATAGCATCTAAAAGCTCACGAATCCCAATCCCTGCTTTTGCAGAAGTCTGAATAGCATCAGTTGCATCGATACCTATACTTGTTTCTATCTCTTCTGCCACTTTTTCAGGGTCGGCAGCTGGTAGGTCAATCTTGTTTATAACAGGTATAAGTTCCAAGTCATTATCAAGTGCTAGGTAAACATTTGCAATAGTTTGAGCCTCAACACCTTGAGCAGCATCTACTATAAGTAATGCTCCATCACTAGATGCTAAAGACTTAGAAACCTCATAAGAAAAATCAACATGACCCGGAGTGTCTATAAGGTTTAAGATGTAATGCTCACCATCTTTTACATAGTCAAGTCTAACTGACTGAGCTTTTATGGTTATACCTCGCTCTTGTTCTATGTCCATAGTATCCATCATCTGAGAACTCATCTCTCTCTCAGTTACTGAACCACACTCTTGAATAATACGGTCAGCTAATGTACTTTTACCATGGTCAATATGTGCTATGATAGAAAAGTTTCTAATGTTTTTCAAATAAAGTTCCTGTCTAAAAATAATTCTCAATTATACAAAAAATCTTTTTAGAATAGTGTTAAATCTCTTTAAGATTTTGAATCTTGTTTTATATATACAATCCAATACTATCATTGGTATCTAATGTATAATAGTGCAAGTGGTAAAGTGTGGATATATTTGTTTGTGTATTTTATTTAAATACTAAACTTTTAGGTATAAGCTAAGTATAAATAAGTACCAAGCATATAGAATTTTTGGTACTTATGATGATGTGAAAAAAATGGTGCTACTAATTTAAAAATAAGTAGCATCATTGGTTATATATAAAAAGTAAAGATTTTAAATACTATGCAAATAAAGAGTTTACACTTTCATTGTGATATACACGACGGATAACTTCTGCAAATAGTGGGGCAACAGATAAAACTTTGATTTTACTATGTTCTTTAGTTTCAAGTGTGTTTGTGATGATAAGTTCATCTAGTTCACCATTATCTAAGTTTTCATAAGCTTTACCACTTAAAACACCATGAGTTGCACATGCCATAACAGAAGTTGCACCTTTGTTTTTAAGTGCAGAAGCAGCTTTTACCATAGTTCCAGCAGTATCTACCATATCATCTATCATGATAACATCATAGCCATCAACATCACCGATGATACCCATAACTTCGCTCTCATTTGCTTTTTCTCTTTTTTTATCAACTATAACCATATCAAGACCCATTCTTTTTGCAAAGTATCTAGCTCTTGCTACTCCACCAATATCTGGAGATGCAATGATAGGGTTTTTAAGGTTTTTACTTTTGATGTATTGCTCAAAAGTTACAGAACCATAAAGGTTATCAACAGGTATATCAAAAAATCCTTGGATTTGACCAGCATGTAGGTCTATAGTTATAACTCTATCTATACCAGCTTTTTCATACAAATCAGCTACAAGTCTAGCTGTAATAGGCACACGAGGAGCAGCTTTACGGTCTTGTCTTGCATAACCATAGTAAGGAACAACAGCTGTAATACTTGAAGCAGAAGAGCGACGAAGTGCATCTGTCATGATAAGAAGTTCCATCAAGTTATCATTTGATGGTGCACCAGTACTTTGAACTATAAAAACATCACGACCACGAACACTCTCTGAGATTTGAACAGAGATTTCACCATCACTAAACTTTTTTACATCAGCATTTGCTAATGGAACATCTAGTGTTGCACATATCTCCTTAGCAAACTCTAAACTAGCACTACCTGCAAAAACTTTATAACCTCGCATAGACTTCCTTTGAAAAATTTATATGCCATTATATAAAAATAGTGCTGAGGAGTTTGTTAATTTTACTTTTATTTACTAGAAGTTTCTTTAACTAATCATCAACTATTAGACTTCTTATATAACCTATGCAAGAAGTCTATTTATATATTTTTTTACAACTTCTAGATTAATACTTTCTTTCACTAAAGATGGTGGTAACTCTTTTGCATATCTAAGTGCCTTATGTATCTCATCTGCTTCTACATATTGAACATGGTAAACATATTTAAAAAGTTCTTTTTGATCAAAAAAGTATTTTCCTGTAATAATTTTACATCCAAAAAAAGCTGGTTCTAGTGGGTTATGTCCACCAACATTAGGTTTAAAAGCACCACCAAGTATAGCTATATCGCTTATGGCATATATATTGTTTAATTCACCCATAGCATCGACCAAAATCATATCTGTTGTCAATGAATCAGTTTCAGATAATTTTGAAAGTGTTAGTTGATGTATAGATGAGTATTGCTTCATCAACTCATAAACTTCTTCAAATCTTTCTGGATGACGAGGTACTATGACTAATCTAGCATCACTTTGTTTTTTATACTCCACAAATGCTTTTAAAACACTTTCTTCCTCTGTTGGATGGGTACTTCCAGCTACTATAAGTTCAACTTTTGGTTTCTCATAGCTTTTTGTTTTTTTTATCTCACCTGCTAGTTTTATATTTCCTATAACTTGTATATTTTTAGCACCAAGTGCTATAAAACGATTTTTATCTGCTTCACTTTGAGCATAAATCATATCTACACGAGAAAGCATTTTTTTATAAAACCATGCTAGTTGTAGGTATTTTTTTGCACTTTTTTCAGATATACGAGCATTTAAAAGGATAACTTTTGAACCTTTACTTGATGCTACTATAAAAAGCATATACCAAAATTCAGCTTCTAAAACAACCAAGATTTTTTGTTTTTTCATCCAAAATGGTAAAAACATCTCATAAGGGAGATACCTTACATCTGCATCATATTTTTTAGCTTCTGTCTGACCTGTTTGTGTTATGGTAGTTATATTTACTTTTTGGTTTTCAATTAGATTCAAAATGGGTTTTAAAGCTCTAGCTTCACCAAATGAGCATACATGAAAATGTATAGCATCTTTATTTTTAAATGGTTTGTTGTTGAAAAGAAAAAAACGAGCAGGTATAGATTGTTTATATTTTGGTTTGAAAGATAAGTATATCAAAAGTGGTAGTGCTAGTATATATAGCACTACACTTAAGATATAATAGATTAAAGTAAAAATAGGTTTATCCTAAATTATTCTTGTTCTTGATTTGCAGATGTATCTATGTAAAGGATACGACCACAATGTGGACAGTTTGTAATCTCTTCTGCTCTAATTACATCTGAATAAGTTTTATCATTTATAGTCATATGACAACCCATACAAGCTTGTTCTTCAACTTTTACAACAGTTGAATTTTTAGCCCAACGACGGATTTTTTGATAAAATGCTAAACCTTTTTGATTTATATCATTAAGTAATTTTTCTTTAACTTTAAAAACTTCTTGTCTCTCTTCATTTATGATTTTTAGTTTTTTATCAACATCAGCTTTTACAGTTTCTAAGTTAGATTCTAACTCTGCTAAAGTCTCTTTAGCAGCTTCTATCTGTTCTTTTTTAGATTCTATAATTTTATCTAGTCTTACAATCTCTTCATTTGCAAAAGTGATTTGTTCTTTTGCTATCTCCTCTTCAAGTTGAAGAGATTTCATCTCTCTTTCAGTTTTTATCTCTGAACTTTTTTTAGCATTTTCTTCAAGTTTATCTGAAAGTTCTTGTAAATGAAGTTCATTTTTTGCTTTTTTAACTTCTTCCTCTTTAATCTCGTTACTTAAGTTTTCAATATCAGTTGAGATACTTTTAGTTTTTGCAAGTGCTGCTTCATAATTATAGTTAGCTTCTTCGATTTGAGGTTCAAATGCATCTATCTCTTTGTCTACGATAGAAAGGTCTATTAATTGTTTTAAGTGCTTATTCATGGCTTTCCTTTGGAGTTTTATTTTACAATCATCTATATCTAAAAAACAAACTTTTTGAGATATAGAAAATGGTATTTATTTACTAAATATATGTAAATGGATTTTCTGATGATGAAATTATAACCTCTAAACCTAAATTTTTCAAATGATTTTGTAAAATTTGTGCAAAAAAGTGTTCACTTTCATAATGACCTATATCAATTAGCGATAATTTTAAGCTTTTTGCCTGCATAGCATCGTGATATTTTATATCTCCTGTTAAAAAACAATCAGCATCTATGCTATCTATAAGAGAGCATCCTGAACCAGTTGTAACAGCAACTGTTTTTATAAACTCTGAACATTTTACAGATTTTGTGTGTGTTATGTTAAAAGCTTTTAGAACTTTAGAACTAAATGTTTCAAAATCTTCATTTACATCTATGTATGCTACAAATCCATCTTTTTTTACTATCTCATAACCTAAAACTTCATTTACCACAAAATCATTTAGATGTGTTTTATCAAAGTTAGTATGCATAGCGATATTTGAGATATTTTTTCTAATCATCTTTTGCAAAAGATTTGATGGATACGATGAAAAATCTAACTGTTTCAACCCACCAAAGATTATAGGATGATGAGTTATAAGCAAAGTATTTTCTTGCAAAGAATCAACTAAAGCATCATCAACATCTATACTCAGAACAATTTTACTAATCTCTTGAGACATATCTCCAACCATTAAACCTGAATTATCCCATTTTTCTTGAAGTTCAAATGGAGATAATTTATCTAAAAATTTATATATTTCACTTAGTTTCATTTAACTTTTCTAACTCCTCTTTTGCTTGTTCAAACTCTGGGTCTAACTCTAATGCTTTTTTATACATATTTATAGCTTCCTCTTTACTATCCATATCTACTAAAAGATTTCCATAGTTATAGTAAGTTACAGCATTTTCATCATTTATGGCTAAAGACTCACGAAGATGCATTTGAGCAGATACATACTCTTTGTTATGACGATATATACTTGCTAATGAGTTTCTTATATATTCATTATTTTTATCTAACTCTAGTGCTTTTTTATAGTAAGTTAGTGCATCATCATAGTTATCTTGATTTTGAAGTATGTATCCTATCTTATAAAGTGTATCTGGATTATTACTATCTTCTTTTACCGATGCTTCTTGTAAAAATGCCAAAGCTTTTACCTCATCATTTTGCTCAAATGCTTCATCTGCTTTTTCTAGTAACTCATTTGCTTCAAATGGTGAAAAAGCCTCTGTCGTTTGTTTAGTAGGTTTACTTGTATTGTTTACACCTCTATTTTTAGGCTCTTCTAAAGTCTGAATATGCTCATAAATCTTAAAAGCAAAGTATGCTGATGCACCTAGCATCATTAGTTGAAATAGTGTCATTTTTTATCTCCATTAAAAATATTTTTATTCATTATATCTATAAACTGAAGTGGATCAACTTGTTCACCACCAACTCTTATAGCAAAGTGTAAGTGTGGAGCAGTTACTCGCCCTGTTGCTCCACTCAAACCTATAATTTGACCTTTTTTTACCATATCACCTTTTTTTACATTAAACTTACTAAAATGGTAGTAACAACTATATATACCTTGTCCGTGGTCTATGATAACAGAGTTACCTGCATAAAATCTATCTTTTGCTAAAACAACTTTTCCATCATTTATACACTTTATAGGTGTAGGTTTTTTAGCACGAAAATCAGTACCACTATGGTAACCTTTTAAAGAACCATTATAAACTCTTGCTTTTCCAAAATCACTTGTTATTTTACTATTTAATGGTAGTATAAACTTTGAAGTTATATAACTATTTTTAGTAAAAGTTTTATAAATCTTCATAGCATTTGCATACTCTTTTGAAGTTCTTTTCAAAACTTTTTTACTTTTTGGATTTACTTTTTTAGCACTAACTGTAATCTTCTCTTTTTTGTATTTTGCATCTTTTATCTCTATCATAAAAAATGCACTATTTTCTTTTTTGTCTATCTTATAAATCACCTTTAACTCTTCTATATCTGCTTTAGAATAATAATTTATAGGAATTAGTGCATAAAACTTACTAGAATCTATAGGGTTTTTAACTATATGGTAAGATTTATTTTTAAATTTCACCTCTTTAAATATGGTGTGATTATCTGCATCAAACTCAACAAACAAAGTCTTTCCATTGCCAAGAGTTGGATTTTTTATATCGATATTTACAGCAAATAGTGTAGAAATTATAAAAATAAATAAAAATAAAACTCTCATCAAAACTCTTTCATAGCTCGTGCAATATCTCTTTTTTGGTCTTTACTTTTTAAGTCATTTCGCTTATCGTGAAGTTGCTTACCTTTTGCTATGGCTATTTGCACTTTTACTATATTTCTCGCATTAAAGTATAGTTGCAATGGCACTATAGTATATCCACCTCTATCTACTGCTTTTTGCATCTTTAGTATCTGTTTTTTATGTAAAAGAAGTTTACGACTACCTCTTTCTTCATGTCCGTAAAAATGGTGTGTGGTTTCTAGTCTTCCTATGTGCATATTGAACAAAACTGCTTCACCATTATCGATACGGATAAAACTATCTTTTAGATTTACTCTTCTTGCACGAATACCCTTAACTTCACTACCAGTTAAAACTATACCAGCTTCAAACTTTTCCTCTATAAAATAATCATGCCATGCTTTTTTATTTTTTGCGTATGGTTCACCCAT
>CAZSWW010000048.1:0-8317 GCA_964611265.1 uncultured Sulfurimonas sp.
CAGCAATTTTACGGTTAAGAACTGTTGTTGCATCTAAGTGAGCAAAAACAGAAGCAGGAGCTGGATCTGTCAAGTCATCTGCAGGTACATATACAGCCTGAACAGAAGTGATTGAACCACTCTTAGTAGATGTAATTCTATCTTGAAGTGCAGCCATCTCACGAGCAAGAGTTGGTTGGTAACCAACAGCTGATGGGATACGACCAAGAAGAGCTGACATCTCTGAACCTGATTGTGCAAAACGGAAGATATTATCAACAAACATTAGTACATCAAGATTCTTTTCATCACGGAAATACTCAGCCATTGTAAGACCAGTAAGAGCGATACGATTTCTTGCTCCTGGAGGCTCTGACATTTGACCGTAGCACAGTGCAACTTTATCAAGTACATTAGAGTCTTTCATCTCATGATAAAGGTCATTTCCTTCACGAGTTCTTTCACCAACACCAGCAAATACTGATAAACCATCATGACCATGAGCAACATTATGAATAAGTTCCATGATAATAACTGTTTTACCAACACCAGCACCACCAAATAGTCCAACTTTACCACCCTTAGAGTAAGGAGCAAGTAAATCAACTACTTTGATACCAGTTTCAAACATCTCTGTTGCAGTTGATTGATCAACTAAAGCAGGTGGTTCACGGTGAATTGACCAAGTAGGAGCATCAGTAATTTCATCGCCACCATCAATAGTTTCACCAACTACATTAAAGATACGACCTAATACTTTTTCCCCAACAGGAACTTTTATAGGAGCACCAGTAGCAGTAGCATCCATACCACGAACTAAACCTTCACTCATATCCATTGCAATCGTTCTTACACGACCATCACCTAAGTGAGCAGCAACTTCTAAAACTAGACGGTGTTCATTACCTTCTAAATTTACTTTAACTTCAATCGCTTCGTTAATTACTGGAAGATAACCATCAAAATCAACATCAACAACCGGGCCCATAACCTGGCTAATTTTACCAATCATATTTTTCTCCATTATTTCATCGACTCCACACCACTTATAATCTCTATAAGTTCTGTAGTAATAGCGGCTTGACGCGCTTTATTATATTGAACATTCAACGACTTAACCATATCAGATGCATTATTAGTTGCAGTATCCATAGCTTGCATACGAGCCGAATGTTCAGCTGCTACTGAATCAATCAATGCATAATACATATTGTATTGAACATATTTATTCACTAAAGAATCAAGCATATGCTCTTCATCTTGAGCTTCAATCTCTAACATTGAACTTTTACTCTCTTCACATTCAAGTGCACTTGTATCTACTGGTAATACTTTATTAACATGTAACTCTTGAGTTATCATATTTTTGTATCCATTATATACTAAATGAAGAGCATCAATTTTACCGTCTTTAAAATCTTCTACAGAAGATAAAATAAATTCATCAGACTTTACTTTATCAGGTTTAGAACTAAGTCCTAAAACTGAATCAAAAAGTTCAACTTCATTATATTTAAAAAACTCAATACCTTTTTTACCGATTCCACGTAAACGCACTTTTACATTTTTTTCTTTGTATTCTGCGATTAGTTTTTTAACAGCTTTAATAGTTTGAATATTAAAACCACCACATAAACCTTTATCAGCAGTTACAAAAATAATGTCAACAACTTTTGGAGCATCAATATCGTTAAAACAACGATTATCTATACCACCAATTTTATTACACTTTATGCGTCCAGCTATTTCGGCAATAACCTGATTCATTTTTGCAGAATAAAGACGAGAGCGTTTTGCAAGCTCCTCTGCACGACGAAGCTTAGCAGTACTTACTAGCTTCATTGCACGAGTTGTCTTTTTAGTGTTCTCAACACTACCAATCTGTCTTTTAATATCTTTCAAGTTTGCCATAAAGTTTTCCTTATGCTACTACAAAAGAAGCTTTAAACTCTTCAAGTGCTTTCATCATAATAGCTTTAGTATCATCATCAACTTTTGAAGCACTTCTAATGTTTTCAAAAATTTGAGGATAAGAAGCTTCAATAAATGGATATAGTTCAGATTCAAATCTAACTACATTAGAAGCATCCATATCATCTAAGAAACCTTCATTTCCAGCGAAAATAATAAGAACTTGTTTCTCAGCAGAAAGTGGAGAGAAAGGTCCTTGTTTTAGAACTTCTACCATTCTTTGACCACGCTCAAGTTGGTTACGAGATGTTTCATCTAAATCAGAAGCGAACTGAGCAAATGCTTGAAGTTCACGATACTGAGCAAGATCAAGTCTTAATGTACCAGCAACTTGTTTAGTAGCTTTAATCTGAGCAGCACCACCAACACGAGAAACAGAAAGACCAACATTAATCGCAGGACGAACACCTGAGTTAAATAGATCAGTCTCAAGGAAGATTTGACCATCAGTAATTGAGATAACATTAGTTGGGATATATGCAGCAACATCACCAGCTTGAGTTTCAATAATAGGTAAAGCAGTTAAAGAACCAGCTCCATCTTCATCACAAAGTTTTGCAGCTCTCTCAAGTAAACGAGAGTGAACATAGAAAACATCACCTGGATATGCTTCACGACCTGGAGGACGACGAAGGATAAGTGACATTTCACGGTAAGCAACTGCATGTTTAGATAAATCATCATAAACAATTAAACCATGACGAGATGAATCACGGAAATACTCACCCATAGTAACACCAGTATATGGAGCTAAGAATTGTAATGCAGCAGCTTCAGCACCACTAGCAGATACAACGATAGTGTATTCCATCGCACCATGCTCTTCTAGTTTTCTAACTATTTGAGCAACAGTTGATTCTTTTTGACCGATAGCTACATAAATACATACAACACCATTACCCTTTTGGTTAAGGATAGCATCGATTGCAACAGTAGTTTTACCAGTTTGTCTATCACCAATGATAAGTTCTCTTTGTCCACGACCAATTGGAACAAGAGCATCAATAGCTTTAATACCAGTTGCTAATGGTTCATGAACTGATTTACGATTCATAATTCCAGGAGCTTTTTCTTCTACGAAACGAGTTTCAGTAGTTTCAATTGGACCTTTACCATCTATTGGTTCACCAAGTGCATTTACAACACGACCAATAACAGCATCACCAACAGGAACTTTAAGAAGACGACCTAGTCTTTTAACACTCATACCCTCTTTAAGTGCTGTTCCAGAACCAAGGATAACAATACCTACACTACTCTCTTCAAGGTTCATTACTAAACCTCGTGTTCCATCTTCGAACTCTACCATCTCTCCAGCCATAACATTGCTTAGTCCGTAAACTTGAGCAACACCATCAGCATAAGAAACGATTTTACCAGTTTCATTAATATCAACACTTAACTCAAAGTTATCGATACGCTCTTTAATTATTGAGCTGATTTCATCAGCTTGAATTTTTGCTACCACTATTGTTCTCCTCTCTTAAATTGCTTTTATAATATGTTCTATCATTTGACTATTAATTCTTGATTTTGAGAAATCTATCTCAATTCCAAGGTCTTCAACATCAACTTTGATACCATTAAAATCTGTTTTATGAAAATTTAAAACTATTGTAGAATCAAATTTTTTACTTAAACCAGCACTTAAATCTTCTATAACTTTCGAATCAATTTCGCTATTACTATAAATAAAACCTATATAGCTTTTATTTGAATGAGCAAGATCTTTTCTTAATTCTTCTGCTAATGCAGGAATTACAGATATACGCTTTTTCTCAACTAATAATTTTATTAAATTATTAACAGCTTGTGAATTAACAGATTTAACACCATCTAGTAAAATACCAGATTTTTCTATTGAAGACACATTTGGATTGTTCATAATATCTGTAAATTTATCATCTTCAAAAGATTTTGCTAAAACAGAAAAAATTGCAGCAATATCACTCATTGAAGTTGTATTAGAACTACTTTTAATAGCTCTTATATATTTTTTTGCGATTAATTCTTCCATATTATGCAACCTTTTTTAAGATAACATTAGCCATAGCTTCTTGATCAAAACTATTACTACTTTGACTTAAAGTTTTAGCAAGTACATCTTCAACAACTTTACGAACCATTTTTCTTTGTTCGAAGTCCTTAACCGATGCATCTTGTTTAACAAGATTTTCTAGTTCAATTTCACATTGAGCCATAATATTATCATTGATAATCTTATTTTCTTTTTTAGAACTAATAGCTAATTCTTCTGCAAATTTCTCTGCTTCAGATATTTTAGCAAGAGCTTCTTTTTTAAGTAAAACAGATTCATTCAGTTTTACTTGTACACTTTTTAGTTCATCAGCTATAGACTGACTTCTCGAAGCAAAAAAGTTTTTTGCTGGTTCAGCAACTAGGTACCAAACAAGTCCAGCAAACAACAAAAAGTTTACAGTTCTTTGAACAATATCAGTTCCACCCTCATGACCAGATGCTAATGCATAAGTTGACATCATCAGTGTTAATACTAAAATTCTACTCACATCACATCCTTTATATTTTACTAAATTTAGCTTTAACAGCTTCTTCAAACGATGGTATTTGAGAGTTTAATTCAGCAACCAGTTGTTCTTTTGACTCAGAAAGTGATTTCTCAAATTCTAAATATTCTTTAGCTAATTCAGCACGTTTAGCCTCTAACTTACTATCTACTAATTCCTTAGCATCTGCAATAACTTTCTCTCTTAGGGCCGCAGCTTCCAGTTTTGCATTTGTAACTATTGATTCTGCTTTTTGAGTTAACTCGTTGATTTCATTATCATTAGAACCTGCTTTTGATAGGTCTCTTTTAATGTCATCATCTCGTTTATTCATATAAGCAAATAATGGGTTATAAAGCGAACTGTTCAGAACGGCTATAAGTGAAAGAAATACGACGAATGTAGCTAAAAGCAGTATTGGATTTATATCTAACATAGCACCTCCTAAAAGTTGCGTGATTATACTATGTGTAAATTGAAAGGATAGTTAAATTTAAAAGAAAATTTAAAAAAAATGTAATTTATATACTTTTTTTAATATAAATTTATTATTTAGGAAGATATTTTAATAATTTTTCTATCTGTTTTTCATTTTCAAATTCAATTGTTAGTTTATTAGAAGATATTTTATGTTTAAAACCTAAAGACTTAAATCTATTTGTAACATCTGAGAAATCAAATGAATCAACTTTTTTCTTTGTAGAAGTAGATAAATCATCTTTTTTCATAGATTTAATCATATTTTCAACTTCTCTAACACTCAATTTTTGTCCAACTATAGAATTTACAATTAAAGATTGTGTTTTATCTTCTAATCCTATTAAAACTTTTGCATGACCTGCTGTTATTTTTTTATCTATCAATGCTTGTTGCGTTTTATCTGTTAGTTGTAATAATCTTAAAGTATTTGTTATATGTGTACGACTTTTATGAATTATAGTAGATAGTTCTTCATGTGTGATTTTATGAAATTTAACAAGTTCAGAATATGCATTTGCTAATTCTATAGCATTTAAATCATCTCTTTGAATATTTTCAATCAAAGCAAACTGTTGCATCTTTTGCTCATTAGCATTAATAACAATAGCTCTAATTGTTTTTAATTTCATAATTTTTGAAGCACGAAATCTTCTTTCACCAGCGATAATAATAAAACCATCAATATCTTCCCTAACAACTATAGGTTGAATTAAACCATCATTTTTTATACTAAGACCTAGTTCATACAAAGAATTTTCATCAAAATATTTCCTAGGCTGATAGGGATTTGGTCTAATATCTTTTAATGGTATATCAATTATAGAATTTTTAGATGAAATTTCATTATCATATACTTCATCTATCTCACCTAAAAGTTCACTAAGTCCTCTTCCTAATTTTTGTGTTTTCATTTCATAATTGCTTGTGCTAAATTTTGATAAGCTATAGAACCAGTTGATTTTACATCATATAAGATTACAGGTTTTCCAAAAGATGGAGACTCTGCAAGTCTAACATTTCTTGGTACTACTATATAGTTATCTTCTTTATCTTTAAAGAGTTTATTTTTAAAATGCTGACTCAAATCAGAAAGAACTTGTTTAGATAAGTTATTTTGAACTGAAAACATAGTAGGTACAAAACCTTTTATCTTTAGTTTTGGATTTATAGATTTTCTTACTAATTTTACTGTATTTAAAAGTTGTGCTAAACCCTCTAATGCAAAAAATTCACATTGTATAGGTATAAGAACAGAATTAGAAGCTGAAAGTGCATTTATAGTCATAGGACCTAATGCTGGTGGAGAATCTATAATGATATAATCATAATCTTTTTTTATGTTTGCAATAGCATTTTTTAATACAAGTTCACGACTATCTGATTTATCAGTATTATAGTACTCTTTTTCAATACCAACAAGACCTATGTTTGATGGTGCTAAATGTAGAGTTGGTAACTCAGACTCTAAAATAATATCTTTTAATTTTTTAGTACCTATAAGTACATGATATATATTAAACTCATAGTCATTTCTATGAAAGCCTAATGATGTTGTAGCATTTGCTTGTGGATCAGAATCAATTAAAAGAACTTTTTTTTCAGCAACGGCTAAAGATGCAGCTAGATTTACAGCTGTAGTTGTTTTACCAACACCACCTTTTTGGTTTGCGATTACAATTACTTCACTCATCTTAGACTGTATATCCTCTCATTATTTATGGTTATAGAACCATCATCATTTAAAAAAGCATTTTCCATTGAAATTTTGTCATTATTATAATGTGTACTAAATTTTTTATTAAGATTGAATTCTAACCTATATTTACTAAAAACTTGCTTCCATAACATCTTTTTTTCTATATTAGTAAAATACTTTTCTATTAACTTTTTTTTATCAATACTTATATCTAATTTTACATAATCATTAGGTGAATTTACTAAGTTTAACCCAACTCCACAAACTAAAGTATCATTGACTACATTTGTGATCATACCACCAACTTTAAGACTTTTTATATAAAAATCATTTGGCCATTTTATCCAAGTTTTTGAACCAAACTCATCTAATGTCATTTTCAAAAGGTAAGCATAGTAAATTGAAGCAGATTCTATCTTTAAATCATTTGGTATCTCAGATAATTTTATCGCAAAAGAGAGATATAGATTTCCATAAGTACCTAACCATAAGTTATCTCGACTTCCTCTTCCAAAAGTTTGATATTCTGAACTTACTGCATAAGGTAGGTCTATAGCTTTATTTTTCAGTAGATTTTTTAAATATATTTGTGTTGAATCTACACTCTCAAGATAAATAATCTTCAACAGATAATCTCTTTCCATTGATATATGCTATAACACTCATCTCTTTTTTTGATTGAGGTTGAACTGTATAAATTTTTATACTACCTATATTACAAGAAACTTCTATATAATCTTTTTCTATTAAGATAATTTGTCCAGAATTTAAAGATCTCTTTTCACTGCCTATAGAGATTTTTTTAAGTTTTAAACCACTTTCTAGGTATATCCCTGGCCAAGGTGTATATGCACGGTATTTATTGAAAAAATTAATAGCATCATCAAAAATAACTAAACCATCTTTTTTAGTTATTTTTGCACAATGTGTAGCTTTAGTATCATCTTGTTTTATAGGTGTAAAATTATCAAAATTTTGAAGAACATCAATGGTAAGAGTAGATGCTACTTCTGTAAGTTTATCAAAAAGTTCACCAACAACCATATCTTTTGGAATTTCTATCTCATCTATCTTTAAAATATCACCAGTATCAAGTCCAACATCCATAAGCATAGCTGTTACACCTGTTTTGTTATCTCCATTTAAAAGTGATTGTTGGATTGGACTAGCACCACGATAAGCAGGTAGTATAGATGCATGAAGATTTATACACGGTGCATGATTTAAAATCTCACGAGGTAAAATCTGACCATAAGCAGCTACTACGATATAATCACACTCTATTTTTAAAAGTTCGTTAACAACTTCATCATCACGAAGTCGATTTGGTTGGTAAATATCGATGCCTTTTTCTAATGCTAATGTTTTAACTACAGGTGGTGTCATTATTTTTTTACGACCAACTGGTTTATCTGGTTGAGTATAAACAGCTACAACTTCCATACCATCTGTATCGATTATCTTTTGTAAAATAGCCTCAGCATAATCTGGTGTACCCATAAAAATTATCCGTTGTTTAGCCATCTATATCCACCTAAATATTTATTTATCGAATTATAGCGATTAAATATTAAAATTGAATTTTGTATAGTTGATATTTAAGTATTTACTATACCATCTGCTGAGAAATAAAAGTTATTGTTTAAATCATCTTTATTTTTCATAT